>CAZUAH010000032.1:0-50231 GCA_964617665.1 uncultured Pirellulaceae bacterium | reverse complement strand
CCTGCCCCTCAACCTAATTGTCGCTAAAGACTTAAGCTAATTGACGCCGAACAGTTGCCTTGAGTTTTGGACTGTCATGCCGCCGAGCGACCAGCCGGACGTCCTTGCCCAGCCGGCCGATACGCTGGGCCTCGAATCCCTGGAGGATCCACCGGTCTGACGATTGCACACTGACGCCGGATTGTGTAGAACGTCTACTGCCAAGGCAACTCTCAATTATCTACACAAGGGTTCACCCATGTATTTGCTGGCTGCTGGTGATATCGACCCAAAGACTATGATCACGATCGTCGTCACGGTGGTGATCCTGGTGGTCCTTCTGGTGATCGCAGGGATTTTCGCGCGCTACTTCCGATTGTGGATCCAGTGTGTGCTGACCCATGCCAATGTCACGATCTGGGACCTGCTGGGCATGACCTTCCGTAAGGTGAATCCGACGGTCATCGTCCGCAGCAAGATCATGGCCGTCCAGGCCGGGATCAATGAAGACCAGGAGGCAACCAGTAAAGCGCTGGAAGCGCACTATTTGGCTGGTGGAAATGTGCCGCTGGTGATTCGAGCGTTGATCGCTGCAATGAAGGCGAAAACGATTCAGCTATCGTTCAAGGAAGCCACGGCCATTGACTTGGCCGGACGAAATGTGCTGGAGGCGGTACAGACAAGCGTCTATCCGAAGGTCATCGATTGCCCGGCAAAGGGATCCGGAAAGGACTCGCTGGACGCCGTTGCCAAGAACGGGATTCAGTTGAAGGTCAAGGCTCGTGTTACGGTCCGAGCCAACCTGCAGCAGTTGATCGGTGGAGCCACCGAGGAAACGATCATCGCACGCGTGGGCGAGGGCATCGTCAGCGCTATCGGATCGGCGGAGAGCCACGCCGTGGTTCTGGAGAACCCCGACATGATCTCCAAGGCCGTGCTGGCTCGTCAATTGGATTCGCAGACGGCGTTCAAGATCGTCTCCATTGACATAGCCGACATCGATGTAGGCGATAACATCGGCGCTCGTCTGTTGGCCGATCAGGCCGAGGCGGATACGCGAGTGGCCCGCGCCGAAGCAGAAGGCCGACGCGCCATGGCTGTCGCCCAAGAGCAGGAGATGGTTGCCTCGATCGAAGAAAGCCGCGCAAAGCTGGTCGACGCCGAGGCAGAGGTTCCCAAAGCGATGGCTGAAGCGTTCCATAGCGGGAAGCTCGGTGTGATGGACTACTACAAGCTGCAAAACGTTCAGGCCGACACGGATATGCGAAAGTCGATTGCCACTAGCGCCGCTGGCGGAGGCACATAGTAGCCATGTTGAACGAACTCGAAAAATTGCTTCGTGAAGTGGCCCAGCAGGGCGGCCGCAGGCAACCGCCCCAGCGGAAACAGCCCGAAATGGAGATCATGGACGAGGGCGTCGAAATCATTGAGGCTGAACCGCTTCGCGAAGACGTGATGGACCACGTCGCCGAATCTATGGACACGAGCGACGTTACGGCGCGCGCCGCACAGTTGAGTAGGCATGCTTCGCAATTGGGCGCGCAGGTCGGCCAGGCAGATGAGAAGCTGGAGGGTCGGCTGCACGACAAGTTCGACCACGATTTGGGCAAGATCCACGACGAGTCGGTCACGCGTGCGGGTCAAGGAGAACAAGAAGGAGTCGCGATGTCGGCCAAGGACATCGTCGGCATGCTCAGCAATCCGAAGAGCATCAGTCAAGCCGTGGTCCTGAACGAGATCCTCCAACGACCGATGGACCGCTGGTAACAGGTAGGTCCCGGCTGACGGACGGGACCTGGACCTGCTGACCGACCCCGCATTCAAGATCCCGCTCGGCAAGCGGGACCTGCTTCTTGTCGTGTTACGGCATTCTCTCGAACAGACTCTCCGACAAACGTATAAGACGTGATTTGTATCGCAAAGGGAAGTGATCATGACCATCAAGACAATTGCTCCAGGTGAAACCAAGATCGGTTGGGTCGGCACGGGCGTGATGGGATCCAGCATGTGCGGTCATCTGATCGACAAGGGATTTGCGGCAACGGTCTACAATCGGACCCAAGGCAAGGCCGAATCGCTACTGGCGAAAGGGGCCGTTTGGGCCGACGGTCCTCGGGCTGTGGCTGAGAAAAGCGATGTGGTTTTCGCCATCGTCGGTTTCCCGTGCGACGTGCGTGAAGTGATTCTGGGCGACGACGGCGCTCTGGCTGGGTCCAAGGCTGGTAACATCCTGGTGGATATGACCACCAGCGAACCGTCGTTGGCGATCGAGATTGCCGAACAGGCGAAAGCCAAAGGGGTCTACAGCGTGGACGCCCCAGTCTCCGGCGGCGACGTGGGCGCCCGCGAGGCCCGGCTGTCGATCATGATAGGTGGCGGGAAGGAAGCCGTAGAAGCGCTCCAGCCTTGCTGGGAGGCAATGGGCAAGACGATCGTCCACCAGGGAGGTCCTGGTGCCGGTCAACACACGAAGATGGTCAATCAGACCCTGATTGCATCGAACATGGTCGGCGTGTGCGAGGCGCTGTTGTACGCGTACAAAGCCGGACTGGATCTGGACACCGTCATGCAGTCGGTCGCTTCCGGCGCAGCCGGCAGTTGGTCGCTGTCGAATCTGGGCCCGCGAATCATCAACAACAACTTTGATCCCGGGTTCTTTGTCGAGCATTTCATCAAAGACATGGGCATTGCTCTGGACGAGGCCCAACGCATGGGATTGGCGCTGCCGGGCTTGGCCCTGGCCAAGCAGCTGTACTTGGCCGTCCAAGCCCAGGGACACGGCCGCGACGGCACGCACGCCCTGCAACTGGCGCTCGCATCGCTGGCCGACATCGACTGGAAAGGCCGCTAGACGGCAACACTTGATCATCAGGAGACAACGATGAGATTTTCACGAAGACAACTACTCAAGTTCAGTGCAGCCACTGCAGCAACGTGTGTCACTGGAACCGGACTGGCTCGTTTCGGCGCTGCCGCACCGGCGAAGAAGATTCCTCTGGGGCTGGAGCTTTGGTCGGTCCGGCATCAGTGCGAGAACGAGTTGCCCGCCGTTTTGAAGGTCGTCGCAAAGATGGGCTACGAAAGCGTCGAGCTCGCCCACAGCTACTATGGGCACGACGCGGCCACTTGGCGCAAACTGCTGGATGACAACGGTCTGAGAAGCTGCGGAATGCATATGGGGCTAAAGGCATTGGAGGGCGATGCCTTCGACAAGACGGTCGAGATTCATAAGATCATCGGGACGCCCTACCTGATTATCGCCTCGCTGCCAAAGAAAAAGCTCGCCAGCGTGCAGGCGATCGCGGAGACCGCCGAGTACTTCAACGAGTTGGCGGATCGACTGGCGCCGCACGGCATGAAAATCGGCTATCACTGCCACGGCGGTGATTTTGCGAAAGTAGAAGACAAAACGGCTTGGGAGTGGTTCGGTGAAAAGACCAAAGCCGACGTCTTGCTGCAACTCGATATCGGCAACTGTCTCGGCGGCGGCGGAGACGCGATCGCCATGCTGAAGAAGTTCCCGGGCCGCTCGGTCACGCTACATTTAAAAGACCACGGCGGAAAACCGGGGGTCGTGTTCGGCGAGGGCGAAGTGGATTGGGCAGAAGTTTTCCAGATCTGCGAGACGACCGGCGGAACCAAGCAATACATCATCGAAGAGGAAGGCCGCAAGGGTCCGGAGGCGTTGGTGGCCGTTCGTCGAGCGATCGAAAACTTCCGCAAGATGGGCAAATAGCCTGAACCGTCGGTATAGGGAGAAAACGATGACTCGAATGCTGCCTTGGACTTCGAACCTTGTCGCCGTGATTGTGTGCGTGGCGGCCGTGTCAGTTTGTATCGGCGCAGAAGAGTCCGTGCCGTTGATGAAGGCCGGCTTTGCCGAGACTGACATTACGCCGGAACTCGGCATGGAACAGCCGGGGGGCTACGGCAAGTCGTATCATCGGACGATTCACGATCCCTGTAAGGTCCGCGCTGCGGTATTCGACGACGGCAAGAAGCGAGTGGCGTTAGTGGGCGTCGACGGCATCGCGGTTCACCGCGAGATGGTGCAAGCGGCCCGCACGGCAATCCACGAGAAATGTGGGATTGCGGCCGAGGCGATCCTGATTGGGGCATCGCACTCCCATTCCTCCGGCCCGATTTTCGGCGTTCGCCCTGGCGAGTACGACGACGCTTCGCCCTTGATCCAGAAGTTGGCGTACGAGAAGTCGACTTGCGTGGATGCCGGCTACTACGATCATTGCCTGAAGCAGATCATCGCAGCGGTTTGCCAAGCTGACGCTTCGCGTGCGGAGGCTCGTTGCGGCGTCGGCAGTGGCCACGAAGACAAGGTTGCCTTCAACCGCCGCTTTCGCATGAAGAACGGTCTTTCGTACACCCACCCTCGCCAAGGAAACCCGGATATCGTCGAGCCCGCCGGACCGATTGATCCCGAAGTGGGCGTGATCGGTGTCTGGGGCAAGGAAGGAAAACTGCTGGGTTGTGTGGTCAACTACGCTTGTCACGCCACGACCAGTCCCGGAGGGGCCTCGGCCAACTGGATCTACTACCTGGAACAGACGATTCGCGGCGCGATGGGTTCTGATACCATCGTGGTCTTTCTGCAAGGATGTTGTGGCGACATCACGCAAGTCGACAACCTAAGTCCTTATGCCTTTCCAGGCCGAGAACGGTGGGCCAAGATTGTGGGCGGTCGCGTTGGTGCCGAAGCGGTCAAGGTGCTGCTGACGATGGAACCGGGCACGCTGGCACCGTTGGACGCCGGGGTAAAGGTCTGGCAGAGCAAACGCCGCGTTCCCAGTCCGGAACGCGTCAAACGGAGTTATGAGCTCGTGCAAAAGGAGCCCAAAGAAGTCGGCGCGACGGAGTGGACCTTTGCCAAGGAGATCGTGTTGCTGGACGTCGAACTCGCCAAGAGTCCGCTCAAAGAAGTGGAGGTACAGGCGGTCCAGGTTGGCCCTGCCGTTTTCTTGACCAATCCGGCCGAGTTCTTCTGCCAGTCGGGCTTGGACATCAAGGCCAAGAGCCACTTCCCGTTCACGTTCCCTGTGGAACTAGCCAACGGATGCGCAGGCTATGTACCTACCAAGGAATCCCTGGGCGAGCATGGTGGCGGCTACGAGACGCGTCTAACCGGGTACAGCAACCTGGAGCCTGGGGCCGCCCAAAAGATGGTCGATGCCGCAATCGAACTAGCCAGCCAAATGACGCCCGGCAATGTCCCCGCTCCGCCACCAGCGCCGCCCTTCCGCGGCGAAGGATGGTCCTACGGTAGCGTGCCGCCGGAATTGGATTAGCGCATCTTTCTCACGCTGGTGTGTGCCCGGGGGCAGGAAGAAAACCGCACGGCGCGACAGTCTGGGCACCGTGGGGTTCTTGCTGCGAAGAGACTCGCTACGGCAGTCTTTCCGTCCGTAACCGAGGTCGCGCTTGAGCGATCTTATTGTTCTGCAGGAGCCGGAAGTAGTCGACGGTGATGGCCAACACTTCATTGAAGTAGAAGTCACGCTTGACGACTTCGTCGTCAGGCTGGACTTGTTCTTCCAACTGTTTCTCCTCTTCCTTGTCGGCATCCAACTCGGCCCGTTCCGCGAAAAACTCTTCTTCGTTCAGAGAGACCTTCTTCTTCTCCTTCTGGGCTTTGTATCGCTCGATGTTTCTTATCAGCTTGGCGAAATCCTCGGATTCGCTGATCCGTGCCTCCGATCGGTTTTTGGCCGCCTGAATGATCTCGGGAGCCACCATGTTGTACCGTGGGTATCGGGCGGCCGGGATCTTCTCGAACTCAATCGCGTAATCCAGATCCGACTCGCTCACGTCCATGTGGTCGCTGATCGACGGCAAAGTGACGTCCGCCAGCACACCGCGCTGCTGTGTGCTATCGCCGTTGGGGCGGTAGAACTGTTGCATGGTGATCTTCAGTGCACCCAGGTTCGGCGGATTCGGAATGCGGAATAGCTGTTTACCCAACTCCAAGAGGCTTTGCACCGTGCCTTTCCCGTGCGTGGCCGAATCGCCGACGACCAAACCACGACGGTAATCTTGGACGGCGCCGGCCAGAATCTCACTTGCACTCGCGCTGAATTTGCTGGTGACGACAACCAGCGGGCCGTCCCAAGACATACCGCGATCGCGGTCCTCGTACGGCTGAATGTGGCCTTCGGAGTCCTTCACCTGAACGACTGTCCCGGACTCGATAAAGAGTCCTGTCAATTCAATAGCCTCGGTCAGGCTGCCACCGCCATTGCGGCGCAAGTCAAGAACCACGATATCGACTTCCTTCTCGCTGAAATCCCCCAGGATTCTTTTCACGTCGACCGTCGTGCTCTTGTAGTTGTCGATTCCTTTTCCTGCAGCCTCCATGTCCATGTAGAAACTGGGCAGGTCGATAACGCCGATGCGCACTGGCGAGCCGTCCGGCTTCTTGCCCTCTTCGATGATTTCTCCGCGTGCCTCGCTATCCTTCAATTCGATTTTTGCTCGCGTGATACTGTAGATCTTCGTCTCGGCGCTGCCGGCAGGAATCACGCCCAAACGAACCACTGTGCCCGCGTCGCCACGAATCAGCTGCACCACGTCCCCGAGTTTCATGTCGACCACGTCGACCATCTCACCCTCTTCGCCCTGGCCGACGCTAACGATGCGATCTTCCGGTTTCAACTTGCCGTGCTCGTCGGCCGCTCCGCCGGGAATGATCTTCGAGACTGTGGTATACCCGTCGATCGGCTGTAGCGCGGCTCCGATCCCTTCGAGGTTCAGACGCATCTGGATGCGAAAGTTCTCGAGGGTACTCTTGGACATGTAAGTTGTATGAGGATCGTAGCTGCTGGTGATCGACGTCAGGTACCACTCGAGTAACTCGTCCCCATCCGTCTGGTGCATTCTCTTGGCAAAGCTCTGGTAGCGGCGTCGCAGCTTGTCACGGGCTTCGTCGCCTTCCTTCTTGTCGCCCTTCAGAACGAGCAGATCATATTTGATACGGCGTCTCCACCGATCCAGCGATTCCTCTTCGTTCTGGGCGTACTGCACGAGATCCCGATCGGTTAACATTTCTTCGTCGATCGAAAAATCAAACTCCTCTTTCAGCAGCCCGTCGATCATCTTCACGCGTTCGTCGATTCGTCCCAGAAAGCGGTTGAAGACCGTGTAGCCAAAGCTGATGTCTTTTTTCTTCAGCATGTCGTCCAAGTCATGCTTACGCTTCATGAAGTCGTCCGCATCGGACTGACTGAAGTACATCTTCATCGGGTCCAGCGTCTTCAGGAATGACTCCAGGCCTCGCTCGGAGATCTCGTCGTCCAGCGTATGCTTGGACAAATGCTCGTGCCGAATCAGCGACATGACGACGTTCGTCACGTGCCGATCGTTGGGCCGCGGGGCTACTAGACCCGCCGGCACTATGGACCACACGCCGACGACGATAGCAGCGCAGAGCCCCAAGGTGATGAGTGTACTCGGACGACGCATTCGGGCGACAAAGACGTTCAAAACGCGCATTACAGCCTCTCAACAACAATGAAATGGATGCTGGATGTGTCCTAAGTTGCCAAATGTTAACAAGTTAACGATCCTATACGGAAACCGCATTTCAGACAAGGTCGACACTAGTCAATCGGGATGGTTTCACTTCAAACTGAAACCAGGTACGGTCTGAGGATGGACTCATCAGGAACTATGCACCGGCCTGTCTGTCGCCCCCACTTTTGAATGTAAGTCGTTGGGGCGGAATTGTCCATGATTTCGCTGTGCATTCGGTCGAATGCCCGGATTGGAGTCACCATATTCCCGTTAAGGCAGTTCGTAACAGGCCGCTTGTTCCGCGTTACGAACAAGCAAATAGTGGTCGTACAGGCACGGAATGTTCCACGTTTTGCCGTCCAGAGCAGGAAACGACCCCAATTCGTTGTGTCCGTCAGGCGTGGCTTCTACCAACACCATGTCGCCCGACTCAGCTTGAACTAGCAGCAAGTCGCCGACGCCGAGCACCTGACCGTGACCATAACGGCCACCCTTCCACTGGCGTCTCTCCGCCACCAAATCGACGCACTGCAGGAATCCGTCCGATAGTCCATATACGTATTCGTCACGGATGACGACATTTGTGAATTTCGTATTCATGATCGTTCGTTTGCCCCACAACTTGTTCGCTTTCCAGCTCTCGTCCGCGCCGCGAGATAGCTGCAGTACCAGGGCACCACCATCGTAACCCTTGGACAACCAGATGCGATCATTCGGTAGCGACACCGCTTGGGATACGTTGGCATCGGCGTTGCTCTTGCCGGGCCAAGGATACTCCCAAAGGACCTCGCCAGTCTCCGGTAAATGGGCGCTGACGTAGTCCTCGTTGACAATCAGGATCTGCCGCACGTCATGGATGGTTGCCAGGCTCGGCGACGCATAGCCAACTTGGTGGTTTCCGCCTTTCCATGCCAACTTTCCGGTCAACTTATCGAACGCGATCAACGAGGTACACGCACCGTCCAGCGGACCGCCTAAGGGAATGACGACGAAATCATCAACGATCAGGGGCGAAGCCGATCGCCCCCACTCGACGGCTTTCATGTCTTCGGCAGGTGTGACGCGGATCCGCGCGAGTAGGTCATCGCTCCAGATCTCTCTGCCATCGGCACCGTCGAGGCAACGTAAGACGCCAGTCGCGCCAAAAGCATAGACCCGACCTTCGTCGATCGTTGGTGTCGAACGCGGTCCCGCGCCGCCGAGAATGGAGTGATGGCGACCTGTTCTCGCATTCCACCATCTCAACTTGCCGGTGGACACTTCGTAGCATGTGACAAGTTCCGCGTCACCGCGTTGTTCCATCGTCACCGCGAAACCGTTTACCACGGCGAATCCAGACCAGCCGGCACCGATCGGCGAACGCCAGAGTTGTCTAGGGGGAATCGACCAATCACGGCTGAGCGTAATACCGGTGAGTATGGGACTGCGATCAGGGCCTAAGAACTGAGGCGAATCGAATTCGGTGACCGTTACCAGATCGACTTCGCCATCGGCCGCCTTCGGTTTCTCCAGCATTTCGTCCGCGTCAACACTCCAGCGGAACGCGAGTACCGGCACGAGATCGCCGCTGACATCTTTGATCCTGAAGATGGACGCCAGTACAGCAACCAGGGCGACCGCGCCAATGGCGGTTCCATAACGAGCCTGTGCGGGGTAAACGCTGTGGACGACGAACCATATCAACATCGTCATCACCGCAGCCACGCCAAGAGCGAACGTGGCAACATTGATTACGTCGTGACGCTGTTCCAGGCCAATTGCACCACTGCGCAACACCACAATCGACGTGACGAAGAATCCGAAGATCATCCAGGTCGAAACGTGTGGATAACGTCGCCTTACGAACCAAGTTCGCTTCTCCGGCTGGGGAGCCGCGTCGGATTCGTCAGGTTGATGTTGAGCCTGGGAATTCATCGGCGTATAGCGAATACGATCGACAGGGAGTCAAGAATGTCTAGGCACTTCCTCGTAGCCCTACATTCCTTGGGGTCTACCATGATCGGATAGTGAGTCTTGCATGGCCACTACTGCCTGCAACTGACCGAAAAGCGGGCTGCCATGCAACTCTATTTCTTGGGCCTTCCGTGCCCTGGGTCTGTTCTGTAGTTGAAGCGCTTCCGGCGGCCCTTGACATCCGTCATATGAGGTTTGCCAAAATCGGAATCGGACGATGCCTCCTCGGAAGCTCCAGACCCACCGTCAGTATCTCCGTTCGGCGATTGGGCAGAGTCGTCGCCACCGGACTCTGGACTGCCTTGAATCGCGGACGGCGGAGGACAGAAATACCGCCCCAGCGGACCGGCAAGCAGTGCGGGCAGAAAGATCAAGTCGCCAATCAGTGCGGCACATAGTAGCGTCAACATCATTACGCCGAAGTACTGCGTAGGCGTAAACGTACTGAGGGCAAACACGGCAAGCCCCAAGCCGCCGATCAGCGTAGTCTGAGTCATTGCCGCGGCACATCGCCGATATGCTTCGATAATGGCCTCGTTCCGGGCGAGACCACGAGCAATTCCGTCACGGAACCAGGTCAAGAAGTGAATCGTATCATCGACGGCTATGCCCATTGCCACGCTTGCCGTCATCATCGTGCCGATGTCGACCAAAATGTGCCTGTGCCCCATCGCTCCGAAAATGAGCACAATGGGAAACACGTTCGGAATCATGGAGAGCATGCCGGCTCGAATGTTGACCAGATTCAGTGGGCGAATTCGCCCGTTACGCAGCACGATCATCATCACCACGGCGATCATGACGAAAGCCCAGCCGATACTCGCGACCAGACTGTTCAACAACTCGCGTTGTGCCTTGTACACGATGGGCACCAGCCCGGTGTAGATGACGTGAATCGGGTCTCCCTTTTCTCGCGCCGTCTTCGCCGTTTCAGAGTAGGGGAAGTACACGTGGTCGCGAGCGTCGATGAACAACCGAGCATGTTGTTTGATGAAGTCGATGTCGTAGTTTTCGTGGTCCCGCACAAGCACCACGCAGTCAAACGCCTTGGCCAGACCGTTTCCCCAGCCCTCCGACGTGTAGTAGCCCTCTTCCTTCTCAATCTTATCCGGATCGTGCCAGAATCCACCTTTCGCTTTCACACCCTTGACTCCGGCGCAAGTCATCAGGTCCTTCAGCGTTTCCGTGAAGATCTGCGTTTGATCGATCTCACCAGGCTCGTTTCCGGCAACCTCTGGGCGCTCGTCATTCTCACCGTCATCCGTGTTCGCACTATCCGCCGCGGCAGCCAGCGATGGATTGGAGACCCCTAGAAATGCAACGCGTGCCTTGTTGAATCCACCGCCTTCGCGCTGTTGGTCGATGTCACGCAGGATCTGACCTCGGAAGCGATAGGCGGTCAGCACGGGTTCTACCGCGCGTTCCAGTTCCGAAACGAACTCGCCGTAGTCGACATCCGCCAAGGCACCCAGCCGCAAGCTGATGCGCCACAATTCGCTGCCTTTGTGCTCACCTTCCTTGTCGATTTTTAGCAGGTCGGACGCCAGGTATTCGTGGCGGCTTCCCTCCAACTTGCGAGTCATGACGCCGCGTTTCGGATTCCACGTCGTGGTGACGCCTGGTGGTGGCAGCTCGGGAGCAAAAGTTGGTACCGACATGCCGCGACCGACGATTCCCTGGCCTTCGTCCCCAAACGTCGTCTCCAACACGCGCTGCAGCCGATCGGCGATCTCGATGCGTTCCAGGAAGTCCAACTGAAAACGCTCATCGACTTCTTCGGTCGCCAGTTCGTCCGCATCCACTTCGACCGCTTCGTCGGTGGAGTCTTGCGCAGCAAGCGAACTCCGCATCATCTCGGGACGGACGCGAACAACCAGTTCCATGGGCACAAGGTCGGCCAGATTCCCTTCCAGCCACTCGTAGTCCTTAATGATCTTCGCATCGCCGTCGAACAGCTTGATCAACTGAACGCACGTTTTGATTTTGGGCAGGCCAAACAAGCCGATCACAAACACGATTGTGCATGTGGCAGTCACCAAGACGTAATGGCGGACGATCCATGTACCAACCGGTTCCCAAAAGCCTAGCAACGTCTGCCGCACATCGAATGCCTGCTTGTCGCCCGACTTCTTCTGTTTCTTGTGGAAATTCGGCGGCCACAATTCGAGGGCCGACGGCAGAAACGTGAATAGCAGCATCAGCGTGGCCATAACGCCAATGGCCGAATAGAAACCAAACTTCTCAATGGGAACCAGACTGCTTGTGTTCAGCGACATCAAGCCCAGGGCTGTAGTAAATGCGGCCAACGTACATGGCTTCCAACCGTGAGCCAGACCTCTTCCCGGTGCGCCTTCAAGACCGCCTTCTTCGGCTGCATCTCGATAGTAGTTCACAATGTGCACAGCGCCGGACAGACCCAGCACGTAGATCAGCGAAGGCATCGACATCAGAATTGCGTCTACCGAGCCGCCAGACCACCACACAATACCCAGGCTGGTGAATGCGGCGACGCCGCCCACGAAGAAGATCATCATGGTGACCTTCACGCTGCGGAAGCAAATCAACGAAATGACGATGCCGACCAGGGCCGAATATCCGACCAACCGAGCCAGCGTGATCTGACCTTCTTCGTCGATGGCCACGTTGTCGACGGGCGGACCGCCCATCTTCAGGTCGTCCTCCGAAATGCCGCACTCGGCTGCCAACTCCAAGAGCTTGCCACGTGGTCTTCCCAACAGCGGCCTTCCAATTACGCGTCGCAGATCGCGTTTGCCCGGTTCGCTAATCGTTAGCAAAATGCACGTCTGTTTGCCGTCCGGTCCAAACAATGTGCCCGTCAAACGCTCCAACGCCTTGGCTCTGGCTTCTTCGGCCGCGTACTGGTCTTCCAGTTCATACGACCAGAGTGCGCCGCCCTTTTTGGAAAGACCATCACGTTCTTCCGGCCCGGTAGTGACCGACTTGAACAGGCGTGCTGTAAGCTTCCGCGGGTCTGCGTGGAATTCGTTCGGGCTGCCTTCGGCGGCCGGGTTTCCGAACGTGGCTACGAATTCGCCTTCGACCGATTTGTTGCGCAATATGCCTCGTTTGACGGTGCGGCTCACAGCTCCGATCAGGTTGCTTTTCCCACCCCACTCGTACAACTCGCCGTCCGGCGTGATGTAGTACCAAACGTCATCGTCGCCTTGCAGCCATTTTTCGCCCCCGTCGCCCCAGTTCTCGTGGAAATCGCCTGTAGTGCAAAGCCCGAGCGCGTCGCCGAAATCCCGAGCCCGCATACGATCGAGTTCAGCGCGTTCGTCGACTGTCAGTTCGTCGAAGTCTTTCCTTCGCGCGGGCAAGATCGTATCGTCACCGCTATCCGTTACCTCACCTCCGACCGGTTCCGCTGGTCCAACTTCGCCACGGAGCTTTTCCACCAGTTGTGCAAACCGGGGATCGTCCTCCAGCGTTTTGCCCTCTGCCTTCAGCTCCTCCGGTATAGGCCAAGTGACGACGACAAACTGCTCGCCCGCGAAGTGCCGGGCGAACCACTCCAGATCGGTTGTCTCGGCAAAGTCGGCAGGCAACCAATCCTTGACATTGTTCTTCATCCGCTGCAACGCATACCGAGCGCCGCGCAGCGCAAAGGGCGTCAAGAAAAAGACGACACAGAGGATCAGCAGGGCACGCCGAGAGAAAAACGTAGACTTCATGGCGAAAAGCCGCCGGAGTTGTTTCTGTTGGTTGGGGAAAACCTAAGATTAACTGTCTTCAGCCCTTACGTCTACGCCAAACGGCGATGACACGCAATGCATTACGTTGGATCGTCCATTTTCACGGTTCAATCCGCAGATATTCACAAGAAAACACCACCCACAGGCCAGACGGTCGGTTCCCGGTCTTCCCGGGCGACTGTCCATCCCGACGCGCACGCAACACAACAGGAAGGGCCCGTTTGCTAGCAGGGCTTGGTTGCCATACTTGGTGAGGCTGGCACGAGTGTTAAAGTATGCGGCGGGAGACTGGACAGCTCGACGAGACGAACCGCATGAGAAAAGGTCTGGACAATGCAATGGACGAGGGCTCTGGGCGTTTCTGTGGCATCCGTGACCATCTTTGCACTCGCGTCGGCTGACGCGGCGGACATGCGAAATATTATCACCGGTAGCCGCATCCCGGATGAGGGATACTGCGATATGCCGTATGCCGTCGTCACCGCGGACGGCAATTGGCTCTGTACGTTGACCACAGGTGCCGGACACGAGGGCCAAGGCGGGCAACACGTTGTTTCGACGATCAGTTCCGATCAAGGCAAGACTTGGTCGCCGCTGACGGACATCGAACCGGCCGACGGCCCCGAGGCGTCGTGGGCTGTCCCCTTGGTTACCCCTACAGGGCGTGTCTACGCCTTCTACACATACAACGGCGACAATGTGTACAAGCTGCCCGACGGCAAAAAGATGCGTGCCGATACTCACGGCTGGTACGCGATGAAATACTCGGACGACAACGGCAAGACATGGTCGAAGGAGCGTTACCGAATTCCGCTACGAGTGACCGCCTGCGACCGAGCCAACGATTTCGGCGGCAAAGTTCAGATGTTCTGGGGCATCGACAAGCCCGAGGCCACAGATGGCCGAGTGTTCTTCTCATTTACCAAGATCGGTCGTTACTTTCTGGCCAACAGCGAGGGTTGGCTGTATTGTTCGGACAACATCCTGACGGAACCAGCAGTCGAAGACATCCGTTGGGACTTGCGGCCGGAAGGCGAGCATGGTATCCGCAAATCGGCGTTTGGTTCTGTCCAAGAAGAACACAATATGCTTCCGCTGGGAGGCGAACGGCTCTATTGCATCTACCGAACGACCATGGGATATCCCTGCCATGCCTACAGCGAAAACGGCGGACGGACGTGGACCAAGCCTGAACCAATGACGTACACTCCCGGTGGCCGAACCATCAAAAACCCGCGTGCGTGCCCAAAGCTATGGCGGTGCAGCAACGGCAAGTTTTTGTTCTGGTATCACTTTCACAGCGGTCGTTCCTTCCAAGACCGCAACCCGGCCTGGATTTCCGGCGGGATAACGAAAAACGGCAAGCTGCATTGGTCACAGCCTGAGATTCTGCTCTACGACGACGATCCCAAAACACGCATGAGCTACCCGGATCTGATTGAGCAAAACGGGCGGTATTGGGTTACCGAAACACAGAAGTCGGTGGCGCGAATCCACGAGCTTGACAGCGTACGGCTAGAAGGCATGTGGAAGCAGCTCGATGACGAACTCCCGTCACAGCCGGTTTCCCGTGGTCGTATCGTTCAATTCAACGCGTCTGATCTGACAACCGGCAACGCCAGAATCGGCCAGCCCTTGGCCCTCGACAACGAAAGGGGCTTCACCATTGAGTTGCGGCTGACCACCGATCGTTTTGCACCAGGACAAGTGTTGCTGGACACGCGAGATGAGGACGGTCGCGGCTGGGCTCTATCGATGGGCGAGAACAGAACGTTGAATCTGTCGATCGATGACGGCGAACATCGAGGGACGTGGGACTCGGATCCAAATCTTCTGGAGGAGGGTCAGCCGCATCACGTAGCCTTCATAGTCGATGGGGGGCCGAACATCATCACGGTCATCGTAGACGGCGTTCTATGCGACGGCGGCCAGGACCGTCAGTTTGGCTGGGGACGATTCGATCCGCGGATCGGAGATGTGTCTGGTACGGGTGGCCTCAAAGCCGACTTGACGGGCGTTGCGATCAGTAGCCTCCGCCTTTACGATCGTTATCTGCGGACCGCCGAAGTGGTACAGAACTTCCGTGCAGGCATCAAGTGACTGCACGTGACCGGTTTGGCAAACGAGCATGACCGAAGACCCAAAACAATCGCACGAGCGGCTATCCGTTCCTGACCAGTTGTTGGTCGGACTGTTCAGCGTGATTCTCGTGATCATTCTCGTCGCAGTGTTCTTCCGATACGTGATCAACCACTCGCTGTTTTGGAGCGACGAGGTTGTGCGTTATCTGTTCGTCTGGTTCACACTGCTCGGCGCAGCGCTCGTACTGCGCGACAGACGTCATATTCGGGTTGAATACTTCGTCGAACACATGCCGCCGGGTTTGCGTCGAGTGGTCGAGATCGTCGGGCTCGTACTGATATTGGCATTCAACGTGTTCCTGGTCGTCACCGGATTCATGTGGGTAAGGGAAACGCAGGGAACATCCACGCCGGCGCTGAGGTTGCCTTTGAATTGGGTGATGTACGCCGCGCTGCCGATAGCGGCTGCATTGTGTGTGTACTTCGCGGTACGAAGGCTCATGACCGGACAATACGCAGAAGTGGATGTTGGTCAGGAGGAAGAACTTCCCGACGCGTAGGTCACGTCGGTCCGGACGGATTCGGCAAATCGTCCTACCTGGGAAATCCGCAGTGATCGTATTGGTACTGAGCATGCTCGTGTTGCTGGTTCTGGGCGTGCCCATTGGGTACGCCATCGGGATCAGTGCGCTGGCATACGTTCTGTTGATGACGGACATATCGCCGTTGGTCATTGCCCAGCAAATCAGCGCTGGGACTGATACCATGGTACTGCTGGCCTTGCCGTTCTTCCTGTTGGCTGGCGAGATCATGAACGCGGCGGGAATTACCAAACGGCTAACACGTCTGGCCCTCGCGCTGATCGGCCCTGTCCCGGGCGGTCTGTCGCACGTGGTTGTCATCGCCAACATGTTGGTAGCCATGGTCTCTGGCGCGGCGATCGCCAGCGCTGCCGCGGTCGGTTCGACCATGGTGCCGATGATGGAGAAGAAGGGATATCCACGAGGTTTTGCAGCGGCAGTTAACGCATCGGCAGCCACGATTGGGCCGGTGATCCCGCCCAGCATCGGTTTCATCATCTACGCTTCGGTCTCCGGCGCGTCCGTCGGTAAACTGTTTCTCGCCGGCACAGTGCCGGGCGTTCTGATCGCGCTGTTGATTATGGTCGTCTGCACCATTGTCGCTTGGCGGGCACGCCATCCAAGAGGCGAGCGGCACAACTTGCGGGAGTTGGCCGAGAGCTTCTGGGCGGCACTGCCCGGACTGTTGATGCCCGTGATCATCCTGGGCGGTATCTTCGGAGGACTCGTCACGCCCACCGAGGCCGGTGTGTTGGCTGTGGCGTACGGACTGTTGGTCGGTCTGTTCGTCTATGGTTCGTTGCGTCTGAGCGAACTGCCGCGAATACTGCTGGTCGCGGCACGACGTTCGACGTCGATCCTGTTCATCATCGCGTGCGCGTCTTGCTTTGGCTTCCTGATCTCGCGCGAAGTCGATGGCGAAGTGTTTGTAGGCTTCTTTCAGACCGTGGCCAGCCAACGTTGGTTGATGCTTCTGCTGATCATCGGTCTGATCCTGCTGCTGGGCACCGTGATGGAAGGCGGCAGTATCATGATCATCCTCACGCCGCTGCTGCTTCCGGTGCTGGCCTCCTACGGAGTCGATACGGTGCACTTCGGAGTGGTCTTCCAACTGGCGATCATGATCGGACTATTGACCCCGCCGGTCGGCATCCTGCTGTTTGTGATGGCGGGCGTCGGGCAGGTTCCGGTCAAGACCATCCTCCGCAACCTGTGGCCGTTCTATCTGACTCTGACAGCCATGGTGCTGATCGTGGCCTATGTTCCAAACCTGTCGCTGTACCTGGTCGATGTCATTGGAGACAAGATCCAATGAGCAGTCATCCAAGTGCAGCTTCGGAACCTTGTAGGATGGACTTCCAAGCCCGTCCCCGCACACTGGACGGATCTGGAGATCCGTCCTACCGATACCGCTTCCGGCCGGCGGGAACCATGAGAGCCGCATTACCCCTTGCCTGCACGGTTTGCCTGCTTGTCTTGCTGGCCGGCTGCGGGCGCCAGAACGACGAGAAAATCATCCGAGTCGCGTACGTGTCAGGCCCCACAGAACTGCTGCACAGGGGAGCAGAGCATTTTGCCGAACGTGTAGCGGAGAAGTCGGGCGGCAAGCTGCGAGTCAAGCTGTATCCCAGCGGCCAATTGGGCGACGATCGCGAAACCGTCGAGGGCATGAAGCTGCGCAGCATCGACATGACCGTCATGGGAGCCGCCATCATCGGATGGTACGCGCCCGAGTACGGCGTCAGCGAAGCTCCGTTTGTATGGCGAGACTACGGGCACATTCAGCGCGTGTGGAACGGCGAGATCGGCAAAGAGCTGCGCAGCACCATGCAAACCAGGACGGGAATTCGCATGCTTCACCTCTGGTATCGCGGCCCTCGGTACCTGACGACCACGTCGAAGAAGATTCATCGCCCCGAGGACCTGCGCGGTTTGAAACTGCGCGTGCCCGAGTTGGAGGTTTACATCAAGTCCTGGCAGACGTTCGGGGCCAATACGACACCGTTGCCGTTCACCGACATGTTTATGGCATTGAAACTCGGCGTGGTAGAAGGTCAAGAGAATCCGCTGGCCACGATCTACGGCAACAACCTGCACGAAGTGCAGAAGTACATCATGGAGACAGAGCACTTGATCGGCTTCTACCTCTTCTGCATCGGCCCGCACCTGGACGAACGCTTTACGGAGGATGAACAGAGGATTATCCTCGAAGCCGCAAAGGAAGCCACCGACTGGCACAACCAGGAAGTGGAACGATCCGAGGCCGACTATCGCCAGAAGCTAGAGGAGACGGGCGTAGAATTCGTACCCGTCGACCGCGAAGCCTTCCGCACGCTGGCCAAGGAGAAGATTCCCAGCCAGTTCGAAAAGACTTGGAAACCGGGCCTGTACCGTCGCATCATTGAAGCACCATGACATTGGGTCCGAAACGTGACGGAAAATCGCGATTGAGACAGTACTCTTCGTTCAAACCGCGACCCAGCGGGAAGCGCGGGAGTTGACGTCCGCCGACGCGCTCCCCGCTGGGTCGCAGTTAAACGAAGATGCTATTTCGTGAGCGTCGTCACAGTCAGCCCATTGACGCCACCGACCACCTGGGCGGCTTCTCGGCCAAGCCGTCTTTTTCGTAGTAGAGATCCTCGACCATGGCCAGGCACAATCATCCTTCCGACATGGGAAGACAGTTGGCGTCCACGCCATTCCTCTCTAATCACTCACCGTGCCGTTTGTAGATCGGGACTATCCGAACTTGCTGCATGTGCGATTCCAGGGCCTGGGGGACGCTCTCCGATGGATACTTGTACAGCGAGATCCTCACATTCCGCATTCCCACCAGCGGCAAGAGGTCCCTCGTTGCACTGCCACCCAGCTCAACTCCCAACTTCTTCGCATCGGCCAACGGAGAAAGGTCCGTGACGGGGGTGTCGAAAAGGTCAATGTGACTTAGATTCTTCATTCCAGCCGACGGCGAAAGATCAGCGACAGCAGTGGCTCTCAGTTCAAGCTTTTCCAGCCTCTTCATTCCGGCCAATGGTGAGATATTCGACACGGGCGTGCCGGTCAGGTCGATGCTCCGCATTCCCGTATTCGTCGCCAACGGCGATAGATCCGATATGGGTGTGAACCTGCCGTAGAATCCTATCAAGTTCGTTAGCTCAGCCAGCGGCGACAGATCCGAGACGGGTGTGTGATTAATGTGCAGACGTCTCAGGTTCGTCATCCCGGTCAGCGGCGAGAGATCCGTTACGTTGGTGCCACTGAGCTCGAGATCTCGCATGTCGGTTAGCCCTGCCAACGGCGAGAGATCCGAGACATCCGTGTCTCCAAGGTATAGCCATCGCAAGCCTGGCATTCCTCGTAACCGCGCAAGGTCATCGATGTCCTTGTTGCGCAGATTGACCCTTTCGACCTCGTCCACAAAGTCGATACCCAATCGATCAATCAACCATGCCGGAGCCGGGGGCGGAGGATTGATGAGAGCATGGCCGTCTTCATCGACCTCGTGGCCATACAACACGCTCCCGCCCATCTCGAGCACCCAAGCGACTGCCGCCCGCTGCTTCTTCACCCTGTCGATCTGCCACGCGAGCAGGCCGCAGAGCACCAGCATCAGGAGCAACAGCGTCCGCAGACTGAACTGCAAATACCGCCGTCTCGGTTTCTTTACCCTGTCGCTCATGGCCCTATGTTACATCACGGGTTAGCTGTGGCAAAACCTCGTGAATCGTGCCGACATCGTGGAATTCGTCACATCCGTATGGCGCAATCATCGACGATCGTCTGAGCCGTTTTTTCCAACTCTATGGCGAACTCGTCGTCTCGCTCCAGTGCCTGCTCGACCGCACTTAGAATGTCGTAGTACAGATCCCATCCGTGACGTTCTCGTTCATAGGATTGTCGAAGTGGTTCGGCATCGTCATTTGTGAATTCAAGGGCCTTGGTAAGCCGTCGCGCGCCGCCTGTAATGAACTCAAGCCCGTCGTCGTTCTGACCTTCCGTGAAAAACAAAGCTGCTCGTAGGGCAAATCGCAGCAAAACAACAGTCACCGGGGTTCTGGAGACAAAACATCCTGTGAACGGATCGAGGGCATCCTTCAAACGATTCACATCGCCAGCCAGCACCTGGGCGTAGGCGGAATAGTAGAGAATGCGTACGTAGTCGCCAAGCATTCTACCAACATAGGCCAACTCGAGCGCGTCATGGGCAAAGCCCTCTTTATCGTGCCGCATGACCAGTCCGTCCTTGTGGACAGCGGCAAGGCGTTCTCCCGTGTTGGGGAACATCGAGAGGAGATACGCCTGATCCTCCGCCCGGCCGATGAACGACGGCGTGAACGGCCGATGACGCCGCAGACTGTCGACTAGAATTCCGTTCATTCCACCCAGCACGTGGACTCGCTGAAGGCACGTGGACCGGCCGTCCAGTTCATCCGTCGTATACCGCGTCATCATTTCGGCCTCGGTCGAAAGCGCTTGCGGCAACCGGCTGAAGAAAACCAATTCGTCCGGCGAACCCGGTCGCTCGGGAAAGGTGACATCCGGAGTGAACAACGATTTGTCGATATCGCTTTCGTTCACCACAAAGCCGGCGATCATACCCAATTCCACGGGTCGTCCAGAGGAATCAATGCCACACGCTCCCCACAGCGGCGTCTGCAACAGTTCGAAGGCCGATCCACCAGCCTGTTCGATCAATTCCTTCTGCGGGAACACCTGGTCCAAATCGAATTTGAACGTGGCCTTCACATCTGGTTGGACAAAGACGTTCCAGAACGCCGAGATGGCCTTCAGAAAGCTGTAGTGCTTGCCATAGGGGCCATCCACGCCGAACATGCCGAGCGACGTACTACCATCATCGCGCTCCAAGAGACGTTCTGCCGCCGGCACAAGAACCTCTCGGATCATCCGCTCGGTGTCGGATTCCGTAAAGACGTAGACATCGACATTCCGTAAAGCGTCGGCGCGCTTGAATTCTCCCTCCAGATAGTCCTTTGCAATGCTCTTCAGACCGTCGTGTGTGACCGAAATCGACAGCACGCATGTCACTCGCGCATCGTCCGACATGTTGCCGCGGTCCTGTTCGGATTCAAGAGACTGATCCAGACCACGCAGACCATAAAGCACTTCGTTATGCTGTGGCGCTATCCCAATCGGAATCGGGTGGTCGTACCAGTGAATCTGGGGCTCCTCGGAACACTGAACCAGCTTCTGTTTCAATCCGTCGTCCAAGTCGTCAATGGTTTGCGACGCCGTGGGCAGCGTGAGCAGTACATTGGACGTAAACAGTACCTGCCGTGCTGGATCGTGAATGGGGTCCGGCTTCAATTCCGTTATCTGGACCATCCGCTTCTTGCGAAGGGACTCGACGCGCGATCGCTTGTTCGCACGAATACCACTTCCCTCTGGGAAGAAGACGGACCAGATTCGTTCGGTCGTTTCTTCGGCATTCTGCCGGCTCTCGCCATTCGACAGCCATTGGTGCAGGTCGTTCACGCGATCTGCGACCGCCGGTTCTCGTTTGCCGATCGCCCGCAGTTCATCGTGGATTAGCTCAATTCCATTCAGATAGAATCGGGCAACGTCTTCCCATTGCGTCGAATTCAATAACCCGCCAAGAAGGGCTTGCGCCCGATCGAATGCTGGGTGACGTGTCCCGGCGAGCAAAATCAGAAACGCCGCATTCATGGACCGAGCGACATCAGCATCTACGTTCTGATCGGCCTTGAAATGCTCGACAGGGTCGAAGGTCGTTATGCCTAGATCTGCTTCGACGGGCTGCAACATCGTGCAAACGATGGATTCGAATTTGTCGATCATTGTCAGTCCTATTTCGTTCAGTTCAAACACCGCGTCGCCGCAAACCAGCGGTTTCTACACATCTGCCGATGGTCGTCTCCTCTTGCCCTCTCTCCCCCGCGTTTCGTGCGGGAGAGAGTCAGAGAGAGGGAGCGAGGATTTCGGCGCGGCGACGGCGTCTATGTTAGCCGAGAAGCGAGATTGAACAAGGATGTGGGTGAATCCGTCTTCCAGCGGAGATCCCTCGGTTCGTGCTGCAACGATTTGCCTTGGCCGCCGTGGCCTACCCACCAAGCGTGCGCAATTCGCCGAGACCCAGCACACATCCTGGGCACGCCTTCCGATTTACTTCCAACTGCGGGTGTGTCATAACGGTCTTGGATTGTCGGAGCCAGATGACCCGGAAACCAGGATCGGAGTGAAATCAACGAATACAAGGAGACGACAGATGTCCGTGACTTTGCTGCTCAGTTGCCATGTCCTTATTCCCCTCGCAGCGGCGCACGGTTCCGAGCCTGCAACGGCCCGCACGAATGTTTTGCTCATCACCTCCGAAGACAACGGCCCGGAACTCGGATGCTACGGCGATCCGTATGTCAAGACGCCGAACCTGGATCGCTTGGCCACCGAGGGCGTCCAGTTCGAGCGGGCGTTCGTCGCCACCGCAAGCTGCAGCGAGTCGCGCAGCAGCATACTCACGGGGCTCTATCCGCATCAGAACGGACAGATCGGCCTGGCCACGCACCGTTACCGGATGTTTCCCGGGACACCGAATATTGCGAGTTTGCTCAAGGAGCACGGCTACCGCACGGGATTGATTGGGAAACTGCACGTGAATCCCGAATCTGCCTTTCCATTCGACTTTCGCCCGAATGTCTCGCAATGTAATACGTTCGCGCGGCGGGATGTCGAACGTGTGGCTGAATTGGCCGCGGGGTTCTTTACGGCGTCCGATGAGCCGTTCTTCCTGATGGTCAACTACGCTGACGCTCACCTGCCGTTCCTGCGACAGCAATACGGCCTGCCGGAATCGCCGCTTTCCGCCAACGATGTCCGGCCGTTGCCTTGGATCGGCCTGGACACTCCCGGACTGAGAAAAAGCCAAGCCGACTACTACAACTGTATGATGCGCATGGACACGGGCGTTGGCATGCTTCTTGACGCCCTCGACCGTATTGGCGCGAAGGACAAGACGCTGGTCATCTACCTCGGCGACCACGGAGCGCAATTCCCACGGGGCAAACTGGCCAGCTACGAGTCCAGTCTGCGAGTTCCGTTGATTTACCGTTTTCCAGGACACATCCCCAGCGGAAAAACGCGCAGCGAGCTGGTCAGTACGGTCGATCTGGTGCCGACCATTTTGGAAGCAACAGGAGCGAAACGCCCGCCCAAATTGGCAGGTCGTTCTTTGATGCCCCTGATGACCAAGAAAAACCTGAAATGGCGAGAGTACCTGTTCAGCGAATATCACGGGCATTACCCGCCGCTGTACTTCCCGCAACGAACTGTGCGGAACGCCCGCTACAAGCTAATCGTGAACCTGCTGCAGGATCGCCCAAATCCCGTGGCCGACGTTTGCACCTCGTCCGCTCAGCCATCGTACGTTTCCAAAGAAGATGTTGCTGCGGCAGATCCCGCGGTGCGGCAAACGTATTCAACCTGGCCTGACGCGCCGCCTATCGAACTGTATGACTTGGAGAGCGATCCCTACGAGATGCGCAACCGGGCAGACGATCCCCAAATGGCGACGGTCAAGACACGACTGCTGGATGCACTCCACCAATGGCAGCATCGCACGCAAGATCCGCTGGCGGATCCCAAAATGCTGGCAAGACTCACCGCCGAGCACGATGCCCTACCGAAACCGTACCGTCGCCAGAAAGACTTCGTCTGGCAGTACCCGACGTATCTGGGACGGGCGGCCGAGGAGTAGCTGGAGTGCGAAGGGAATGATACTGCGGGATTCCGGCTTTGCTGGCGGGAAGGTCGTCAACCGCAGAGGAGGGACGGGCGCAGAGAAGATGCGAGAAGGCATAAGATGAATGTCGATCACGACAACGAATTAACGGGCTCGGTCATCGGAGCGGCCATTGATGTCCACCGGGAATTGGGGCCGGGCAACGATGAGGCCGTGTATGAGGAAGCGCTCAGTTTGCAGTTGTCGAGGAAGGGAATTGCGCACGAGTGTCAAAAGCGGATGCCGGTGCGCTATCGGGGGCAGTTGCTTGATTGTGGACTGCGGCTGGATATCCTTGTCAAAGAACGTTTGCCGTTGGAACTGAAATCGGTTGAGTGTCCTCTGCGAGTTCACGAGGCCCAGTTGCTCACCTACATGAAGATGGGCACATTTCCACTGGGGCTACTCATCAACTTCGATGTCGCTCTTCTCAAGGAAGGCATTCATCGCAAGGCGCTGACGTCTGCCGCATCAACCGCAGAAAAAACCGGCGACCCCGGCGCCCAAGACAGCGACTGCAACTCTCTGTCAACTGCTATCTTGGATGCCGCCGTCGCTGTTCATCGGACGATTGGCGCGGGGCTACTGCGGAGCATTTACGAAGAGTGCCTTTGTCACGAGTTGAAGCTCCGCGGGCTCTCTTTTGTACGAAAACAGCAGGTGCCGCTCACCTTCGGAGGCAAGGCTCTGCGCCATCAGGCAGAGATTCCCCTGCTGGTGGACGGACAGATTCCCGTATTCTGTCTCAGCGTAACTGAGCTGACAGCGCGCCACGAAGCCACCTTGCGCTTCCGCCTGCGCCAAGGGGGCTTTCCCTTTGGATATCTGTTGAACTTCAACGTTCCCACGCTCAAACAAGGCGTGAGACGAATGACCCGTTTGAATTGATCACGTTTTCTCTGCGTCCGTCCCCTCTCTGCGGTTTCAGAGCGGCCGAAGGCATTCTATCATCCACGATCACAGCTTGTACTGCGGGATCTTCATCAGTTCACCGTCTTTCAGGGCCGATTGGTGGGCCACGATCCCGGAGACGGTCATGTTTAGGGCTTGGACGATATCCACTAGCGGTTTTCGGTCTTCGAGGATCGCGGTCACGAAATCGTTCATCAGGTAGCCGTGGGATCCACCGTGGCCGCCGCCCTTGACGCCGGGTGGTAGCGGCGGTCGGTCCGTGGCTGGCAGGTTCTTTTCCTGCCCTTCGTATTTCCCATAGAACGTGCCCTTCTGTCCACGGACGCGGCCCATCTCGCCGCTGTAGCCGGGCGTGTCCCAGCTGACGGCCATGCGTGACATGCCGCCTTCGCTGGTGCGAAACGTGGCGATTTCCGTGCCAAAGGGGTTCTTGTAGCGGTTGTTATCTGCCTGCAACCATGGAGTGAGGCTTGGCATTCCCATGCAACAGACTTCGGTGAAACTGCCGCCGGTCACGCCCATGTAGTAGGCGTTCGAGTGGGTCGGGTACCATTGAGGCGGACTGCCGACACGCCAGTCCTTGTACGAGCCAATCGGGTCCTTTGTGTAGTGGTAATACTCTCCCTCGGAGTACACGAGCTTTCCAAAACCGCCTGCATTGTAGATCTGCCGCATGGCGTAAAGGTCGGCGTGGAAGCAGGACGTCTCGAACATCATATATTTCAGGCCGGTTGTCTTGACGGTCTCGAACAGCTTGTCGGCGTCCTCAAGTGAACCGAAGCTGGCCGGCACGGCCGAAGCCGCATGCTTGCCGTGCTTCATGATCTCGATGCAGTGCCGAGCGTGACTCGGCGCGTCGGTGGCCGCGAACACAGCCTCGATCGAATCGTCTTTGACCAATTCTTCAAGCGACGGATACGTCTTGTTGCAGCGGCACACCTGGGCCAATGCGGCGCACCGCTCGGGGAACAGATCACTGACGGCCACCACCTCGACATTCGGATGATCCTGGAAGCCGAAGGCCCCGCCAAAACGGCATACACCGTATCCTACAATCCCCACGCGGACCTTTCGGTCGGAAACGGGCTTCCAGCCTTTCGCGGCGTTTGGGTCGGTGGGTGCCTCCTCGAAGCCTTGAATCGGTTGGTCTGCGGATCGAGCCGATCCTTCCAACGCCATGGCGGTGGCGCCTAGACCAATAGCCTGCAGAAACGAACGTCGCGTGGTGGAGTCATGCATTGCGGTTCTCCTTGAGTACTCTGCCGACAGATAGCCAGTATCCCGTGCACAGCGGATAGTCTACCGTACCGTCGGTCGCAACACACGTCGAGCCTTCACGAAAAGCACGTTGATGAAACGAAGATTACCCAGTAGCGAAGGGCTTGGGCATGGGTGATGACGACGCAGAATGAAGAAGAGGTTACGCGAGTCTACGGCCGATGCGGTTTCTCTCCCGCAAGCGTCAACAGCCGGAAATCGCCAAGAGCGGCGAGCGAACGCAGCGCATAAAACAGCCCAGCCACCGCTTTACGACCAGTGCATTTGAGTAGTTGTTCGGTGGCCGGGCTGTAGGGTCAATTCACACTGCATGCCGAGTTGGCGGGCGTTGGTACTACCTCCCGTTCGCCCAGTAGGCCTTTCTCGGAAGAACTCAAGAGGTTCAACAATGTCGCCAAATGAAAGTGTGCGATTTCGGCATCTTCGTAAAGGTCGTTGATGATGCTCTGAGCGACCTCCGGCGAGACGGACATAAGTCGACAGCACGCGGTGGCCAGTTCGCTACTCTGTCCGTCTGTCATCGCCATTGTCCTTTTGCAGGCGTTCGTGCTCGTGACAGGTCTGAAAGCGCCGTTCGACGAAGACGAAGGTCAACGATGTGGTTCTGTAACTTCTTTGACGCGAAAGCGACACAGTGGTTCCCCGTTTGTTCCGCTGGCGGACCATCCCGCGCTGGCCACGGCCGATGATTGATGCTGGCAGTTTACAGCGATGTCAGTTCACTTGCCCGCATGGGTTGAGTTCGCTTGCCTGTGGACATAGAAATGCCTTTCTCTTGATCGAGTACCCATTTCAGCGGCGCTCTATTCAAGCGGCGGCAGTGGCGCGGTAGAACTGATTGCGGTTCATCGCTTGTGTATGCTCGTCCGAAGCGGGACGATGCATCCTCCGATTCCAACCTCGGATTGATCCATGCAGAATCGACCCACCGTCGCTCGCCTCTTGGTCTTCTCGCTCTTGTTCCTCACCAGCCATACGTTCGCGTTGGCTGCTGTGGATTTCACACGAGAGGTACGGCCAGTGCTTTCGAATGTTTGTTTCAAGTGCCATGGACCGGACGAAGAAACGCGTGAGGCGGACCTGCGGTTGGATACGGCCGCCGGGGCGATGCAGGATCTGGGCGGATACCAGGCAATTGTGCCGGGCGATCCGAAAGCGAGTGCCCTGGTCGAGCGAATCACGTCCGACGACGAATTCATGCAGATGCCACCGCCGGATAGTGGATTGGAGTTGACTAAGGCGCAGACCGAGCTGTTGACACGATGGGTACGTGAAGGCGCCAACTACGAACAGCATTGGGCGTTTCGGCCGATCATCCGGCCGGACGTGCCGGAGGTCGCGAATGCCGAGTGGTGTCGCAGCCCGATTGACCGGTTTGTGCTGGCTCGGTTGGAACCAGCCGGGATCGAACCATCGCCCGAAGCGGATCGGCGGACGTTGATCCGGCGCGTCTACCTGGATCTGCTTGGCCTGCTACCGACAGCGGAAGAAGTAAACCTGTATCTAAACGATTCGTCGTCCGACGCCTACGAGCGAATAGTGGAACAGGCTTTGGCCAGTCCGCACTACGGCGAGCGATGGGGACGCCACTGGTTGGATCAGGCCCGGTACGCCGATACCAACGGCTACACCGTCGACTCGGAGCGTACCATTTGGCCCTATCGCGATTGGATCATTGCGGCTCTGAATCGCGACATGCCATTCGATCAATTCACGATCGAGCAACTGGCGGGTGACCTGATTCCAAATGCATCGCTGGACCAATTGGTGGCGACGGGCTTTCATCGCAATACGCTCGTGAACCAAGAGGGCGGTACGGATCGCGAGCAGTTTCGCAACGAAGCCGTCATGGACCGCGTGGATACAACAGGCGCGGTGTGGTTGGGGCTGACTGTCGGCTGTGCACGGTGTCACAACCACAAGTACGATCCGATCAGCCAGCGCGATTATTATCAGTTGTTCGCGTTCTTCAACAGTTCGCAAGATGTGAACAGCGTGTCGCCCACGGTCCGTGTTGCAGGGCCGGAAAAGCAAGAGCGGTTAGCCGCATACGACCGCGATATCGCCACAGCGAAACAGCGTTTGGCGGAATACGATCAGGCCAAGAACGAACAGCTGCCCGCGCAGTCGCGAGACGACGGCAAACCAGTTGAGTGGACTGTGCTGAAGGTGGAAGAGTCGAACTCGGACGCGGGAGCCACGTTTGAGAATCTGGACGACGGTTCACTGTTGGTCGGCGGTTCCAATGGCGATGCGGATGTGTATACGATCGCCATGGCTTCGCCATTGCAGCAGATCACGGCCATACGTCTGGAAGTCCTGACGCATCCGTCGCTGCCCAAAGGCGGACCGGGCCGCGCGGGCAATGGCAATTTTGTATTGAACGAGATTGAGCTGGATGCCGGTGATTCGAAATCGCTGCCGTGGCTGCACGCGACGGCCGACCATTCGCAAAAGGATTTCGACGTCACCGCGGCTGTAGACGCAGACATGGCAACCGGTTGGGCAATCAACGTGACCAGCGGTCGGATGAATGTGAATCGCACGGCCAAGTTCATTCTGCGCGAAACAGTGGATATCGGGACGTCGGGACGTTTGGTTCTGCGACTGCGGTTCGGCGACCAACCGCCCAAGTACAATACTGGCCGGTTCCGACTGGCGGTCACCGATGCGCCACGCGCAAAGCTGGACTTTCCGGATCCCGATCGGACTCGATTGACGGCGGAAATTAAGTCGCTGGAGGCCGCCAAGAACAAATACGCCGCCGGAATTCCGTCGACGATGGTAATGCGGGAACTGGACAAACCACGAGAGACATTCGTGCTTGTGCGCGGCGACTTTTTGCGACACGGCGATCGCGTGTCGCCCAATGTTCCGGGGGTGTTTTCGCCGCTTCCGGATACGGAAACGTCACGAAACCGGTTAGACCTGGCTCGATGGTTGGTCAGCCGCGAGAATCCATTGACGGCTCGAGTCTTCGTAAACCGCGCGTGGATGCGGTACTTCGGCCAAGGGCTGGTCGAAACGGAGAACGATTTTGGCATGCAAGGCTCTCTGCCGACGCATCCCAAGTTGCTGGACTGGTTGGCTGCTGAATGGATGGACGGCGGCTGGTCGACGAAGCACTTGCATCGCCTGATCGTCAAGTCGGCCACATACCGCCAGTCCTCGCATGCTCGGCCGGATCTGCTAGACACGGATCCGAGAAACACACTGTTGGCTCGGCAGGTGCGACTGCGTGTGGATGCCGAGATTATCCGCGATCTTGGATTGGCCGTCAGCGGGCTATTAGACCGACGCCTCGGTGGGCCCAGCGTACGACCACCGCAGCCGGACGGGGTCTACGCTTTCACACAACGAGCCGCTTCGTGGAAGACTTCGAGCGGGCCGGATCGATATCGGCGCGGGATGTATACGTTCTTCATGCGAAGCGCCCCTTATCCGATGCTGACGACCTTTGACACGCCCAAGTTCAACACGACGTGTACGCGACGAGTGCGGTCCAATACACCGATCCAGGCGCTGACGATGGCCAATGACCAAGTAATGATGGAAATCGCACGCGCGTTGGGAAAACGGTTGGTGGAAAGCAGCGACGACGACTCCAAGCGATTACAGCATGCGTTCGAGCTCTGTTTCTCGCGGACGCCGGATGATGGGGAGGTAGAACGGCTCGGGGCCTACCAGAAGAGTCAGCGATCCTTGTTTGCCAAAGCAGCCGATGATGCTCAGGAGTTTGCGGGTGGCGATTGGCCCGCAGAGTTGCCCACTGCAGAAGCCGCAGCGTGGACGGCCGTCGGCCGATTGCTGATCAATTTGGACGAGTTCATCACAAGGGAATAGGCTGATGCCGGAGAATATACAGCAAGTCACACGCCGTCATTTCTTCGGTCAGTGCGGTGTCGGCGTGGGAGCGATGGCTTTAGGCCATTTGCTTGCCGCCGATCGCGTGCGAGCCGACGATAAAAGAAATCGAGCAAAACAGCCTCATCATCCGCCACGCGCCAAGGCAGTGATCTTTCTGTTCATGGCCGGCGGGCCCAGTCAATTGGACCTATTTGTGGACAAACCGACGTTGCGCAAGTTACACGGTAAGATGCCACCCAAGGAATACATGGAAGGCAGACGGTTTGCCTTCTTGAAGGGAACCGAGACTCTGTTGGCCAGCCCGCGCGAGTTCGCTCGACACGGCCAGTGCGGTCAGGAGCTATGTGATCTGTTGCCATATCATGGCAAGATCGCGGACGATGTTTGCTGGATCCACGGTTTGACCACGGACGTATTCAACCACGGTCCCGCCAAGATCTTCGTCAACACCGGTTCGCCACAGCCGGGCCGGCCCAGCATGGGATCGTGGGTTACGTACGGCTTGGGCAGCGAAGCCGAAGACTTGCCCGGCTTCGTTGTGCTGCAGTCCGGCCCGCGCGGGCCACGCGCAGGATCTTCGCTATGGTCAAGTGGCTTTCTACCGACGACATATCAAGGAGTGCCTTTCCGCAACGGGCCAGAACCGATTTTGAACTTAACCAGCCCCGCTGGTACGACGCGGGAGAGTGAGCAGGGTTTCGTTGACGCCGTGGCGGATCTGAATCGTCACCGCTTGGACGTGGTCGGCGACCCAGAGATAGCCACTCGGATCGCCGCGTATGAAATGGCATACCGCATGCAGGCCAGCGCACCGGACTTGATGGACATATCGGGCGAGCCGAAACACATCTTGGACCTGTACGGTGCCGAACCCGGCAAGCCGTCATTCGCCAGTAACTGCCTGCTTGCGCGGCGGTTGGTCGAACGAGGCGCGCGCTTTGTCCAGCTTTACCATACGAATTGGGATCATCACGGCGGGCCGACGGAAAACCTGGAAAAGCATCTGCCGGCCGTGTGCAAGGACGTCGATCAGGCGTCGGCGGCGCTGGTCATGGATTTGAAGCAACAGGGATTGTTGGACGAGACGATCGTGATCTGGGGCGGCGAGTTCGGCAGGACGCCGATGGGCGAAGTACGGCAGACTACTGGCCGGGACCATCACATCGACGGCTACTCGATGTGGTTGGCCGGCGGCGGGTTCCAGCCCGGTTTGGTCTATGGCCAGACGGACGAGTTGGGCTTGGCCGTTGTCGAAAACGGATGCCACGTGCACGACCTGCAGGCAACGATCTTGCATCAACTAGGGCTGGACCATCTGAAACTGACCTTCCGATTCCAGGGCCGCGATTTCCGCTTGACTGACGTCGGCGGAGAGGTGATCGAGGATGTGATCGGGTAAGGGCGCTGGGATTTCAGATTCAATGACTCGAAGGGGTTTCAAAACCGGATTTCTTGTCATCTCGAACTCCCGGCTGAACTTCCGACGTTTCGTCATGGATCAAACCTCCTCAATTTGTGGACATCAAACAATCTAAACCCACTATCCACAAGCCGTGGGGAGGTTCAGACCTCAGTGGGAGAGGAAGGTTTCTTCAACGCGCTCTCGCCAACTAGTATGGAAGCCTCCAACCGGCTGGAGTACACTTGGGCTTTGATATGACAATGGCGAGTACCATCTTTACGATCAAGGAGAGAAGGATGCGTAGCATTATCAGGTCTTACTCATTTGTGCTGGTCGTTGCTGCTCTGGTTGTCTTCTCGTGCGGCGTGGCTCGGGCTGATGAAATGCCCGAGAATCTAGCTCCCAAAGCGAAAGTCTCGGCGAGCAGTCACTTCAGCGATCAGTATCGTCCGGAAATGGCCATCAACGGCGTCGTTCCGTCCGAGTTCCAGCAGGACGGTGATTGGGCGGTCAAGGGAACGCCAAACGGGCAGTTCACGTTTCGATGGGACAAACCGGTCGAAGCGGCGCAGATCATCCACTACGCGCGCGTAACCAGCCCGCTGCTGGAATGCTTCAAGGACTACGAGGTCTATCTAGACGACGCCGACAAACCGGTGGTGAAGGGTACGCTCGAGCATCGTCGTGGACCGCAGATGATCAACTTCCCGAAACAGCAGGTCACCTCGATTCGCGTCGAGTTCCTTTCCGTGCATCCCAATTCGCCAAACCCGGGTGCTGCCGAGATCGCCGTCTATTCGCGACCGGTGACCGCGAAGCAGTTGGCCGAATTGCGGATTCCTCCCGAGGAGAAAACGCCCGAGGCGTTGGCACTGCGGCGGGAATTGCTGGACGGCAGGCTTGGGTTCAATGATATCTTGCTGGTGAAACGCAAGCCGCTGAATATCTCGCACGTTTACGTCTATCATGTCGAAGGATTTCGGCCCGGCGGCGGACTGTATGTCTTCTCGCCGAACGAAGAAGGCGGCAATCTGAAGTGCATTTTCGATGCTGGCGAAGGCATGATCACCACGGCCGATCTGTCGTACGATGGTAAAGAAGTGGTCTTCGCCCTGCGGCGCGGCGGGCATGTGGGATCGAACCCTGTGGCCCATATCGAAGACATCTCTCGATACGAGGACGAAGAGGCCAACTACCATCTCTTCAAGATCAATATCGACGGCACCGGCCTGAAGCAACTGACTGACGGCACGTACAACAATCTGGATCCGTGCTGGCTGCCGGATGGCGGAATCGCGTTCATCTCGGACCGGAAGCCGGCGTACGCCTACTGCTACGTGGTAACTTCGCCAGTCTTGTACCGAATGGACAGCGACGGTTCGAATCAGAAGCGGCTTTCGGCCAATTACCTGATGGATTTCACGCCATCGGCGCTCGAAGACGGGCGGATCATCTACACTCGCTGGGAATATGTTGATCGAGCCGCGTGTCCGATCCAGAGTCTCTGGGCGATCAATCCCGATGGCACCGAACTGGCTGGTTTCTATGGCAATCGCGTCATCTCGCCGGGCACATTCATGGATGCGCAGCCGGTCCCGGGCACGAACCAAGTGCTTGCCACCGCGACAAACCATAATGGCTCGTGCCGCGGCGGAATTGTGGCGATTGATCCTTCGAAGGGTGCCAACGCTCCCGAGGCGGTTCGCAATCTTACACCCGAGATCGACATCTACGCCCATCGACTCGGCGGCGGGCCGTGGGGGAACGGGATGTTGGACTGCCGGATCGGCGGTACTTACGAGAAGCCGCTGGCGATCAACGAGAATCGGTTCCTGGTCTCCAAGGGCGGCACGATCCAACTCCGCGATTTTGACGCAAATGCCACCTCGCTGATCTTCCCGGAAGGCGGGATGGGATACTACTGCCCGATGCCAATCCACGAGACGAAGCGACCGCCGGTGCAGACCGGAACCGTCATGGACCACACTGCCATGTTGCCGGAAGACGGTAGCGTTTCGGGCGCGTGGGCGACGGTGTTCATGCAGGATGTCTACAACGGCCTGGAGCCGGACGTGAAACGCGGCGAGATCAAACAGATCGCGGTCGTGCAGGAGATCGAAAAGAGCACGCACACACCGCAGAATAACGAGCGGCTGGATGGGCCCGGTATGCGGAACATCGCGGTGTTTGGGTTCCAGTTTCCGTTGGTCTCGTGCGGTGCCACGTATGCTCCGAAGAAGCTCTGGGGGTTCGCTGATGTGGACGAGGACGGCAGCGCCGCGTTCAAAGTTCCGTCGGAAGTGCCGATCTACTTCCTTGCACTCGACGCCGAGGGGCGGGCGCTGCAGCGCATGCGGTCGTTCACGCACCTGATGCCGGGCGAGGTGCAAGGGTGCGTCGGATGTCATGCCGACCGGAATTCCGCCACGACGCCCAGCGGCACACAACTTGCGATGCGCGGCTCGGTCCAGGAGTTGAAGAAGCCCGATTGGGGCGTCAAAGGGTTCAGTTATCAGGAAGTTGTTCAAGGCGTATTCGACCGGAACTGCATCGAATGCCACAACGAGCGCGAACAGCCGAGCAACGTGGATCTGACCGGCGACATGACGGATTTCTTCAACGTCTCGTACGACATTCTTGGCCGGACTGGGACACAGGCCGAGTGGAACTGGATTCGGCATGGCAGTCCGTCGGGGCCCGAGCATGATAAGGTCCGCGGAATGAGTCCGTACACCGAGTGGATCTGGACGATCAACGGCGCAGGGCACAATGTGCTGGACGTTGCGCCTCGGCGGTGGGGCAGCCCGGCGAGCAAGGTGGCCGAAATCATCCGAACCGGCCACCCCGACGAAGACGGCAACCCGCGTGTCGATGTGCCGGATGACGACCGGCGGAGGGTCTATCTCTGGCTGGACCTGAACATCCCGTACTACGGCACCTCGTCGTCGAACCACAAGGCCCGGCTCGGCAGCCGGAGGATGATGCCACTGGATCTTGATGCTACGCTAAGCGAAGTCCACTCGCGCCGCTGTGCCAGCTGTCACCAGGAAGGCATACCGCGCAAGTTCTACACACGTGTGATGAAACCCGAGAACAACAACTTCCTACTGGCCCCGCTCTCGGAAAAGGCAGGCGGCACGGAAAAATGCAGCCAGCCGGTGTTCCTGTCTAAGGGTGACCCCGACTATCAGAAGATCCTCAAGACCTTCGAGCCGATCCACGAGTTGCTGAAAGAGCGCCCAAGGGCCGACATGGAGGATTTCGTATTCATTTGCGACCAATAACGCTCCCAAACCGCGTTATGGGTCGGTCCATCGGCCAACCGTCGGTCTGCCTTGATTCCTCGACAGCCCACGGTCGTACGCGTGTTGCGGTCGTGAGACCGCAACACAACAGGCCGTCTTTCACTCCCTCTCACAGCGTCAAGGCAAACACAGCGCAGAAGATCTCCCGATCACCGTATGCTTGGATCAAACGATCAATGAACCTCAACCGCAAAAGACACGCGTTCGCGATCCTGTTTGTTGTCGCCGTTGCCCTCACATTCCAAGGATATGCCCAGGAATTGCGGGTCGAATTGAAGCCGACGATGTTGACCAACGAGGCCGACGTCGGTGACCCGTCCGGCTTGGTCGACGAACAACGGCAGATCATCGGACCGCCGGCTGGCAAACCGAAGACGACGTGGGAGCTGAATTCGAAGTACTGGAAGCAGTTTCCGTTCAGTGCACATCTTGATCTTGGCGAGGAGAAGAACCTCTCGAGTATCTGGATCTACGACACCAATGGAAAGGGTGATGTGGCAATCAGCGCTGGCAAGCCGGGCGAGTGGCGTGAGGTGGCAACTTACGACTGCGCAACTTACCTCGCCTGGGCGCAAGTCAAACTGGATGTGACCACGCGCTATCTGCGGATCACGCGAAAGACGCCGGGCGCCAATTTCACCGAAATCGCCGTGTACGAATACTCGGACGAAGCGTACCAGGCGATGTTGGCACGCAAAGCCGAGGCGGCTCGGCAAGAAGCCGAACGCCAAGCGGCCCTGAAGAAGGCCCGCGAAGAGGCACTCAAACGGCCGCTGGTCGAGATGGCACCTTATGGAACGCTGTCCTTGGTGGATGAAATCGTCTGCGCGACCGACGACGCCGACCGTGGCTTCTCGGAATCTCCGGCCGCGGTGAGCAAAGTCGAGACGGTCTTGGGACGCAAGGCCCGCGTGCTGCCGCCGACCAAGGGTGAGGCGGCATTCTTCAGTTACCGCATCGGCAAGATGAAGCTGTTGCGTCCCGGCGGGGTGTACGTGCTGGCAGTCGATTACCCCGAGGACGCACCGCGCAGTATGGTGATCATCAACACTGGCAACGAGACCTCGCGTGGATTTCACACGGGCTTGGCTCTGGGCGATGCGTTCCACGCCAAGTACGTCAACAATCTAGCCGAGTCGATCGACGTCCCGCTATCAGGCAAGTGGGAAACGTGGTCGCTGATGTTCCGCTTGCACGACCGATTCCCCGAGAAGGGGCTCGTCCGCGGTGCCAAGCCACGCCCGCTTGCGCCGGAAGATGGCTTCGACGTTTCGGTCGCGCAGTTCTCGGCGAAGAATATACCGATGTCGAAAGGCGCAGCGGTCAGTCACATACGTTTGTTCGAGGTCATCGATCCAGACAAGTTGGCTCAGCCCATGAACCTACCGCCCGAGGATCTGCCTCGCCGCCGACTGTTCTGGCGCGAAGAGATGGCCGACGGAATTCTTGATCGCAAGACCGAACAGCCGGGTATTGTTGACCCGATTGATTGGTACCGCCACAAAGCCGAATTGATGCGGTTTCTGGGCATGAACACCTACAGCAAAGACCTGCTGGAATTCGGGGCTTGCCAACATTGGGACTCGGCGCCCCACGGCGGCAACAACTGGGTATTCCACGACAATAGCCTCAAGCACATGTGGCCCGAAATCGTCGAATTGATGGGCGGCTATGGCTTCGATGTGTTGCCCTACTACGAATATTCCGGAAGCAAAGGCTACAAAGGTCTGGGCAACCAGCGTCGCGCCCGGCCGCTAACGCGAGATGACGCCTATACGCACATAACTTGGATCGAATCGGCCAATGCAGACATCACGGCCCCCGATATGTACGAAGACTTCAAAAAGATGCTGGAACTGACGGTGACCCGCCTGCGGAGCAAGGCAAAGTTTGCCGGCATATGGATTCGACCGCGAGGGCAGATGCCCGTCAGTTTCTCGGACAAGGCGTTGGCGCGTTTCTCGGCCGAAGCCGCCGAGAACAAGCCTGTCACACGAGAGTCGCTGAAGGAGGATCCGCAGTTATATGCAAAATACATCGAGTGGTGGGGCACCAAACGTCGAGACTTCCTATCCGGCATGCGCGACTATCTGCGCGCCGGCGGCATCGACGACGCGATGGTGTTATTCACTGGTTGTCCCGGCGAGCCCGGCGTAGCGTTCAACTCGTGGGATCCGCGCATGGTGACCGACCGCCCCGATCTGTGGAAGCCTCTTCTCCAGCGCCCGGAACACGTGGCCGGCGATCGTGGCCCAATGGTACCGCTGACAGTCGGACAGGTTGTCGACGACGACCTGTACTACGAAGCGCTCACATCACCTGGATTGAACTGGGGCAACTGGGAAGTCCACCATTCGCAACCAGCCGACGATCCGCAGAACTACAAGAGCGTCGACGGCATCATGCTTGCCCATGCGTTCAATCGAAACTACACCGTCGCGTCGCCAAAAACGTTCGACGCCTACCGTACGCCCAGCGGTTTGGCCATCGTTCGCCATTACACGTTGAACGAGAACATGATGTTCGACAAAGCCGACAAGAACATTCTTGGCTACTTCGTTGCGGACGTCGAGCGAGCGGGCCCCTACTGCATGATGGGCGAGGCTCATGCGATGGCTCATGGCGATCCGACAATGATCGGCTACTTGGTCGGCTGCAACTTCGGCCGCGGTTTCCCTGAGTACGTCCGGAACTTCAACGCCAATTACTTGGCACTGCCAGCCTTGCCGAGTCAATTGATTAAGGACGCCGACGACGACGAAGTCTTCGTTCGCCGCATCGACACCGAAGAGCACGGCACGTGGGTCGCGGTGATCAACACGTCATTACATGCCAAGCAAAACGTGACCGTGACTCTGCCTGAAGGCGAGGTGACCGACGCTGTTACTGGCCAGCCGGTCCGTGCCGCCGACGGCAAGATTAGACTCGATATGTATCCCTGCCAACTGCGTTCATTCCGAGTGCAGTAGTCCGCGGCGAAACGACTGGCCCGGTTACGCTAAAGCGAACCTTCGTCTATAACTCGCCCATGCGAATCACAACCTGGAATGTTAACGGTCTGCGCGCGGCGATCAGGAAAGGCTTTGGCGATTGCTTGGCCCAATTGGCGCCGGATGTGCTACTCCTACAGGAAATCCGTTGCCTGCCCGAGCAATTGCCCGACGGATGGGCCGAGCCGGTCGGCTGGAACGTTCACTGGCATCCTGCCCAGAAGAAAGGCTACGCAGGCACAGCCGTCTGGTCTCGGCTGCCCATGGAAGTTTTGGGCGTAGGGCTGGGCGACCGTGATAAAGACCCTGACGGCCGAGTCTTGCGAGTGCGCATCGAAGACGTGCAGTTGGCGAGCGTCTATCTTCCATCGGGTTCGTCCGGTCCCGAACGCCAGCAATACAAAGAGGAGTGGATGGCTCGTTTCTTTCCATGGGCCAAACGACTGGCCGCCCAGGGCGAAGCCAGCATCATCGGTGGCGATCTAAACATTGCTCACACCGAACGGGACATCTTCTACGCCAAGGGCAACGCCAACTCGTCGGGCTTTCTGCCCCATGAACGCAAGTGGTTTGGTCGGTTATTGAAGACCGGTTGGTCCGATTTCGTCCGCGAGCAGTTTGGCGAGATTGACGGGCCTTACTCGTGGTGGTCGAATCGCGGTCGGGCACGCGAACTGGATCGCGGCTGGCGAATCGACTACCTGCTCGGAAACGGCGCGGCCGCCGCGCTGTGGAAGGAAGCCGCGATCTACCGCCGAGGCGGCCTGCTAGTGTCGGACCATGCGCCGGTGACGATCGACATCTCCACTGGTTGATCCGGCGACCGCTCGCTAAGATACGGGATTCCACTTTGGCTATTGTTGTCATCAGGCACGCGCGTGCCTTGACGATATGAAGGGGCTCCCGTTGTCGGCCAAGTCCATCCAGTTGCGCGGAGTACGCGTTCACAATCTGAAGTCGATCGACCTGGATATCCCGCACGGTCAACTGATCGTGGTTTGCGGCGTCAGCGGCAGCGGCAAGACCAGTCTGGCTTTGGACACCCTCTATGCGGAGGGCCAGCGGCGTTATATCGAGAGCTTCTCGGCTTACACGCGTCAGTTCTTGGATCGTCTGGAAAAGCCCGAGGCCGAGCGGATAGATGGCATCCCGCCGGCAATCGCCGTAACGCGCAAGAGTACGACGCGATCCAACCGCGCGACGATCGGTTCGGCCACCGAGACAATCGACTACCTGCGTCTGCTGTTTGCCAAAATCGGCCACGTGTTCTGCAATGGCTGTGGCTGCGAGGTTCGGAAGGACACGCCACAGAGCGCCGCCGAGCGTCTGGGCGAACTGCCCGACGGGACTCGGTACATGCTGGCTTTTCCGCGCCCGCTACGCGAGGAGGAAGATCCGGCAACGGTTGCTGCGGAATTGCAGGAGGACGGGTTTGTTCGAGTGATTGTCGGGGACAGAGTCGTTCAACTGACGTCCGAGCCGATCACTCAAGCGATTTCGGACAACGGTGCATCGGATTCGCTTCTGGTGGTTGCCGATCGCCTGACCGCCGGTAGTGTTGGCAGCCAGCGACTGCGAGATTCGCTGGAAACCGCTTTTTCCAAGGGCCACGGGTCATGTTACGCCTTGATAACGAAGGACGATGGCCACGATTGGCGGCGCATTGGTTTCAGCACTTCGTTGCGCTGCGAGAAATGCGAACTGGAGTACCCCGAGCCAGAACCCAGGCTGTACGATTCCAACAGTCCGTTGGGCGCCTGTCCACAGTGCGAGGGTTTCGGCGACATCGTCGACGTCGATATGGACTTAGTCGTGCCGGATCCTTCAAAGACCATCCGTGACGGGGCCATCGCACCCTGGAACACGCCGGCCTATGCACACGAGTTGGAGGAGTTGGTCGAACTGGCCGACGACTACGATTTGCCCGTCGACATTCCTTTCCGCGAGTTGAACGAAGATCATCTGCGTCTGATCCGCGAAGGCGTGCCAGAACGCGATTTCGGCGGGATGCGCGGCTTCTTCGCTTGGCTGGAGCGTCGCAAATACAAGATGCACATCCGCGTGTTTCTTAGTCGCTGGCGCAGCTACAGCCCCTGCCCGACCTGCGATGGCCGTCGACTGCGGGCCGAAGCTCTGGCTAGCAAGGTGGGTGGCAAGAACATCGCCGACATCTGCCAACTGAAGATCCAGCATGCATTGGTCTTCTTCCAGTCGCTCCAGTTGACGGACTGGGATCGCACAGTGGGTCGGACGATGCTGGAGCAGGTCGAATCGCGACTAGGCTATCTATGCGAAGTCGGGCTTGGCTACCTGACGCTCGATCGGACACTACGCACGCTCAGCGGCGGCGAAGCCCAGCGAGTGGCTATGACGTCGGCTCTGGGTTCCAGTCTGGTCAATATGCTGTACGTGTTGGACGAGCCTTCGGTCGGCCTACATCCGCGAGACGTGGACCAATTGACGGATGCGATTGCTGGCCTGCGGGATCGCGGTAATACGGTCGTCGTCACGGAACACGAAGAAACGTTGCTGCGGCGAGCGGACGAAGTAATCGAGATTGGCCCTGGTGCCGGCGACCGGGGCGGCGAAGTCGTATTCCAGGGCACGCCCGACGAGATGCTGGATCCCGATGTGAGTCTGACCGGCGAGTACCTTGGTGGTCGCCGCGGCATGGCCACACCCGAAAGCCGTCGGGAGCCCAAACACGGGCGGATTAAATTGACCGGGGCGCGAGGCAACAACCTGAAGAACGTCACGGTTAGCTTCCCGTTGGGTCTACTGTGTCTGGTGACTGGCATCAGCGGCGCTGGCAAGAGCACGCTGGTGCAAGACACACTGTACCAGGCCCTGTGTCGTCGCAAACGGAAGGATGCGCCCAAACCGTACCCGTGTGACGACGTGTACGGCGACGGGCAAATCGACGACGTGGTGCTGGTTGACCAGAGTCCCATCGGGCGTTCGCCGCGTTCGAATCCCGTGACCTATATCAAGGCGTTCGATCAGATCCGCGCGGTGTTTGCCGATACAGTCGAGGCCCGTACCCACAATTACAAAGCCGGTCATTTCAGTTTCAACGTCGACGGTGGCCGCTGCGAGGCGTGCAAGGGCGAAGGTTACGTGGAAATCGACATGCAGTTCCTGCCGGACGTGTACATGAAGTGCAGCCAGTGTGGCGGATCGCGTTATCGCAAGGAAATCCTGGAAGTCACCTATCGCAACCGCAATATCGCGGAGGTCCTGGAGATGACCGTGCGAGGAGCATTTTCGTTCTTCCGCGGCCAGACCAAAGTACAGGCCAAATTGAAGCAGTTGATCGACGTCGGCTTGGACTATCTAAGGCTCGGACAGCCAGCAACCACATTGTCGTCGGGCGAGGCACAACGACTGAAGTTGGCCGCCTACATGTCCGCCGCCAGCCGCAATCGCACTCTGTTTCTACTGGACGAACCGACGACGGGGCTGCACTTTTCGGACATCGTTCAACTGCTGGATTGCTGCGAAGCGCTGCTGGCCGTTGGCCATTCGCTGATTGTGATCGAACACAATCTGCAAATGATGAAAGCCGCCGACTATATCATCGACCTTGGACCGGGAGCCGCGGACGAAGGAGGTCAAGTGGTCGCCGAAGGGCCGCCGGAGATGATTGCTCAAAACGACCATTCGATCACGGGTGCATATCTGCGACAAGCTCTCGATAACGTCTAGCGGCGGTTGCGGAACCGGGAGGGCGAGGCTCCTGCCGAGCCGAGAAGGGAAAAGACGCGGCTCAGCGGGAGCTTCGCCCTCCCGAAGGAATGTTCCAGCGCTCCTACAAAGGCTGACACTCAACGATCAAATAGCCGGCAAGTGCTCGGAAGACACTTTCCGCGGTCGGTTGTTCGCGATACGCTTTACAGAGACAAGCGACGGTAGAGTCCCCACCTTATGGCACACTGTTGATCGGAGGAACCGACAAAGATGAGCGCCAAGCCGAATCGACCTGGGCAACTCTTACTGGCAAGTGTCGTTGCCGCAACGATTGCATTGAGCCAAAGTCTGGCGGAGGCCGATACCGCCAACTCGGAAAAGCACTCTGACGATGCTGTCGTGACCCCCAGCCAGATCGAAGCCGACTGGCTGTTGCAGGATGTCGTAAGGAATCTGCCCGCGATCTCCACGGATCGTCGCCGTGCCGCCGTGGTCAACATGACCACCCAGCAAGACGCTGCTGGAGGCTGCGACGGGCTCAAGGACGGCACGTTTGGATTCCATACGAACAACGGTCCGAATCCTTGGTGGCAAGTGGATCTTGGCGACACCCTGCCACTGGATCGGATCGTGATCTACAACCGTTGCGACGGCAACGTCGAATATCGCGCCGGTCAATTGAAGGTACTCCTGTCGGATGACGGCGAGAGTTGGTCGCAACTCTACCAGCACGACGGTTCCAAGTTCTGTGGGTGCACTGATGGCAAACCTCTGGCCGTTCCGGCCGACTCGAAAAGTGCCCGTTTCGTCCGAGTCCAAATCCCAGGTCCCCAGTACTTCCACCTGGACGAAGTTGAAGTTTACGGGAAAGGACACGACAAGAACATCGCCCTTCGTCGTTCCGCGAATCAATCGAGCACAAGCCAGTGGTCGAAAGTCCACATTGTTGAAGTGACCGCGGATCGCCAAGATGCCTTGACGAAAGCCGAACCAGCCTGCCCGACGGCCGAAGTGGTGGAACGAGGATTGGAACTTGCCGAGAGCCTAAGCCGGCTGGGCGTTGACGCGACTTCTTGGAGGCAGACGCTGGAGGGCATTCAGGCAGTTGGCTCGCCGGCGGATACGTCTGCAGACCAGCGGCGAGCGTCTTATCTCAAAGCTCGTTGGGCGGTTCGTGACATGACTTTGGCCAATCCGTTGTTGGACTTCGACGACATTCTGTTCGTCAAACGTGTGCCCGGGACGTTTACGCACATGTCCGACCAGTACTACGGCTGGTTTTCGCGTCCTGGTGGCGGTCTGTACGTGCTGAAAGACTTCAAGACCGATTCCGCCAAACTGCGCTGCTTGACCGAGGACTTCGAGTCGGGCAGTTTCCTGCGGCCAGACATCTCGTACGACGGGCGACGAGTGCTTTTCGCGTACTGCAAGTACTACCCGAACCTGCGCTCCGAAGCGAACAAGCTGGACAAGTCGAACGTGCCCGAAGACGCCTTCTACCATCTATTTGAAATGAACCTGGACGGTACCGGCCTGCGTCAGTTAACCCATGGCAAATACGACGACTTCGACGGCCGTTACCTGCCCAGCGGGGAAATCGTGTTCCTCTCGACGCGTCGAGGCCAGTACGTCCAATGCGGAAAGGCCACGGGCGACGCAAGCTCGGATGGAGAATGCCCGGATTGTTATGTCCGCTGCGGCGGTGGGCTTTCTCGGCCCGTGGCCGTGTACACCCTGCACGTGATGGACGCGAGCGGCGGCAACCTCTGCCAGATTTCGCCGTTCGAGATGTTCGAATGGACGCCCAGCGTGGACCACGAAGGGCGGATTCTGTACGCCCGCTGGGATTACGTAGATCGGCACAATATGCCGTACATGAGCCTGTGGTCGACGTTGCCGGACGGAACGAACCCGCAAGCCGTCTATGGCAACATGACCCGTAATCCGCATTGCGTCTTCGAGGCTCGCAGTATACCCGGTTCGCGCAAGATCATTTTCACGGCGTCCGGGCATCATGCCTTCACGGGCGGCTGTCTGGTGCTGCTCGATCCACGAAAAGGCAACGACGGCGAAGGACCCATTACGCGGTTGACACCCGAAGTGGTGTTTCCCGAAAGCGAAGGATGGCCGCAGACGTACTTTGTCAATCCGTATCCGCTGTCCGAGGAGCATTACCTCACGTCTTGGAGCGCCGCACCGTTGCCGCCCGGCACACCGCCGCCCGCGTGGGGTTCGCCCGGTCCGCCCAACGATCTCGGGTTGTATCTATTTGATGCCTTCGGCAATCTGAACTTGATCTATCGCGACGCGGCCATCTCCAGCGCAACACCCATTCCAGTCCGACCGCGGCGGCGTCCACCTAAGATCAGCTCCTACGTGAATTGGGAAGGGCATCAGGAAGGCCGCATCGTGGTGCAAGACGTGTACCGCGGCTTGGAGGTAATCCCGCGCGGAACGATCCGGCAATTGCGTCTGGTTGGCGTTCCCGTGAAGACGCACCCGACTATGAACTTCCCTTCGATAGGTGTGACTCGAGACGATCCGGGCAAATTCGTTTTGGGCACGGTCCCGGTTGAAGCCGACGGATCAGCTCATTTCCGCGTTCCTGCCGGCGTGCCGTTTTTCGTGCAAGCTCTGGACGAAGCGGGAATCGCGGTGCAGACGATGCGCAGTGCAACAAGCGTCCAACCCGGCCAGACGTTCACGTGCATCGGCTGCCACGAACCGCGCAATATGTCACCTGTGAGCACCAGCCCAATGGCGCTGGCACGCGCGCCGTCGAAGATCACGCTAGGCCCAGACGGCTCGTGGCCGCTGGACTACCAAGAACTGGTCGGTCCCGTCATAGAAAAGCACTGCGTAAACTGCCACAAGCCCGGCACTGATGGCGAACAGTACGGCCTCACATCAGAAAAGTCCTACGACAGCTTGGTAGGCTACGGCAAACCGAGTCTGCGCGACCACGTATTGGCACGCTACAACGAAGGCCGATCCGAAGTCGGGGCAGGCGCCGCGCAAACAAGTACCTTGCTCCAACTCCTGCGCGGCGGCCACTACGAAGTCCAACTGAGCAGCGATGATTGGACCCGCCTGATCACCTGGATGGACACCTACGCCCAACGGAGCGGCTCCTTCGGCAAAGATCAGGAAGAGCGTCTACGAAAACTCAGGGAAGCGATGGCACAAGTGCTCGCATCGCCTTAACCAATGCCGTAGGCGACTTCGAAATAGACGCTATCGTCCTCCTCGCGGGTGAAGTGAACGTCGACGATGAAGTGGTCAAGCTGCGGATAGAATCGCAGTTTTCTTTCGGCGATCGTGTCGCAGATCCAACGAAAGACGGCGACGGCCTCGCGATCCCGGCCAAAGGTCTTCTCGGCGAGCTTGGCGAATTCTCTCTCCTGTACGTCTTCCGGAAACAGCGTCAGATTCCAGGCGGTGACGGTCAGCGAGATTATTCGTTCCAGGTCTTCGGGGGAATTGCAGAACTCATCGACCAGCGGTTCGGCCAGGTGGGAGATCACCTCGGACATCTTAAGCCGACCGGGCGACTCGGTGATTGTGGGAGCGGAGGCACTCGTGAGTGCTCTTTTTGCCCGCCGTTTCTTGGCCCTTTGTTGTAGCTTCTTCCGCCGACGTTTGGCCGAGCTAGCCATCTTCCTTCCTCCTTGCATTGCGGGAACATCCACAGAATTTCCTGCGAGTGATAGCCGACTGCGTCGGCATGATACCACATCCTGCCAATACTAGAGAAGAGCGGATGACGCTTCCGCACAATTGGCATGTAAATCGGCTTCGTCCAACCGGCCAATGCAGCCCCGTCGCCGCCGATGGATCGGAGCATCTCCCTCACACAGCTTTCTGCGGGTCAATTTCACCCGGCTCGTTCAGCACACGTCCTTCCATGCCGCCGCTGACGAGCAGCATTTGACCGCTGATGTGACCGGTCAGTTGGCTGGAAGCGAGGAAAACCGCAGCGGACGCGACGTCTTGGGGTTGTCCCACTTTGCGAAGTGGAATCGTCTGCAGGGCTCGGCGGATGATGTCCGGGTCGGCTGCAAACTTCTCGGTCATAGGTGTGAGCGTCCAACCTGGGCAGACGGCGTTCACTCGGCCGCGCGGTGCGAGACGGGCGATTTCGTTTTTCAGGCTAAGTAAGAAACCGTAGACCAGCCCCGCTTTGGCCGCCGCGTAGTCGACGTGCCCGGCTTCGCCAAACACGGCGGCAGTGGAGCCAATCAGCACGGCGGCAGGATCAGTGATCTGATGGCGTTCGATACCGCGAAAAAACTCGCGCATGCACAGGAAGACCGACGTCAGGTCGGCCGAGACGGTCTGGTTCCATTGGTCCAGCGTCATGTGATGAATGGGCACATCGTCCGGTACCCAAGTGCCAGCATTTGCAATGACGATTTCGATCGGCCCAAGTTGGGCTTCTACCTCCTTCCAGAGAGAAGCGACGTCGTCTTCGCTGGTCAGGTTGGCACCGATGGCGACGCACTTGGCGGGCGCCAACTCGTCGGCCAGTGCCTGGGCCGCGTCCTGCCGCGTGTGGTAGTGTAGCACGACGCTGGCCTGCTCGCGTGCAAAGGCCCGCGCCATTTCGGTCCCCAAGCCGCCGCTGGCACCGGTTATCAGTACCACTTTGTCTGTTAGGTCAGTGTCCATGTGAATCGAACGGGTTGGTGAATCGGTGTGTGTTTCGGACATTATGGGATGTCGGTGCAGTTGGGTAAAGCAAGCAACGAGCCCAAGCCGGGGTGGTCGACTTGGCTCGTGCGAAGTCGTACGACCACTCGATGGTTTAGCTCATGTCGGGTACCATGGGCATCGCGAAGAAACGATCACCGTTGCTAATCGACAGGAGGCACCCATGCTTGATATCACGATCCCAGGTTGTTTCGAGGCTGCTGGCGTCGAGTTGGACTTCAGGCGAATGCAGTTGCCAAAAAACGTGAAACACCACTACGGACCGCCACTAGCCAGTGCCGCCTGGGAAATGCGGGATATCGAACAGGGCGATAAGACCAACGTGGACGAAGACCGGGAAGTCGGGCACTATTGGCTTCGCTATCTGGATGGCGCTCCGCCGAACGCTAGTGGAGTCGTAACCGCCGCCGTCGCGGAAAACAAAAGAGCCATTGATGATACTCGGGAATTCCACGAAGACGTGTTCAAAGGAAACTTCGACAAGATCCTGTGGATTGGCATCGGCGGCTCCGGACTAGGCCCGCAGATGTTGTACAACGTACTCCGTAAGCCAGGCGCGAAGCCAACAATGTTCTTCTTCGACAATACGGATCCGGACGGTTTCAAGCGGACACTGAAAGGAATTCGGCTGGAGGAAGGTGGACTGGAGAAGACGTTGACCGTCGTTGTGTCCAAAGGCGGCAGTACCCCGGAAACGGCCAACGGAATGCAGGTTGCCAGAGAGGCGTATGCAAAGGACGGCGTGTCCTTCGAGAAACATGCGGTTGCGATTACTCAGGAGGGCAGCAAGCTACACAACGAGGCCGCTGGCTGGCTGCGACGCTTCCCGCTGTGGCGCTGGATCGGCGGGCGCACATCGCTGTTTTCGCCGGTCGGCATCCTGCCCGCTACGCTATTGGGATTCGACGTCGACGAACTCCGCGCCGGCGCTGCGGAGATGGACAAGGAAGCGATAGGCAAAAAAAAGAAGGACGAGGAAGAGCGAAACGCGCGCGAATTCACCACGAATCCTGCGCTTCAATTGGCCGCAACGTGGTACAACACGGTCGAGACGCGTGGGTTGCGTAATATGGTGGTCCTACCCTACTGCGACCGCCTGGCCACGCTGAGCAAGTACTTGCAGCAGTTGATCATGGAATCGCTGGGCAAAAACGGCAAAGGTATCACGGTGTTCGGAAACAAAGGTTCGACCGACCAGCATGCGTATGTCCAGCAACTCCGCGAGGGGTATGCGGATTTCTTTGCCACGTTCGTACGTGTCCGCGCGGTGGATCTGGACGATGACTTCGTGCTTGACTCTAAGGCTGAAGTAACAGCAGGCGATTACCTGGCAGCCTTCCAAGAAGGAACGGCCCAGGCGCTAAGCGATGCAGGGCGACCGTCCATGCGGCTGACCATTGAGAGACTAGATGAACGTTCGCTCGGTGCACTAGTGGCGTTGTTCGAGCGGGCGGTGGGATACTACGGTGCCCTTATTGGCATAAACACTTACCACCAACCTGGGGTAGAGACTGGAAAGAAGGCGGCAGGTTCGATCCTGGATGTCCAGCAATGGCTCATTGCATTCCTCCGTGCTCAAGGCGGAGCGGCAGTGTCCGTTGGCGACATCGCCAAAGTCCTCAAGAAGGACTCCTCGATGAAGTACCTCCCCAGGGAGGCTTCTTTGATCTACGACATCCTCGATCGCCTTTACCATTGCGGGCGATTCAAACTGAACAGGGACGCCAAGGGTGCCGACGGTATCGCTGACGTGAAGTTTGGGATCGGTTGACGTCGCGTCAACACGAAGGAGCGTGGCGACTACACTGAAGGTCCTGCAGACGCTACTCGGCCGACGCTTGGGTAGGCCGATGGCCTCAGTCCATTGGCGGCTTGGGGTCCACGTCGACTTCGCCGCTCGTGGCGGCTTTCGTTGTTGGCTTCTGAACTGCAGAAACGGACGCGAGCAAATGTGCGGAATCGCGGCCGAGGCGTTCGCAGATTGCGGCCGTTTCGTTGAAGTCCACATCCAGCGGCTGAATCCGATCGGATTCGACGAGAACCACCGAGCCGATCCAGGGATCAGGCGAGCCCGGTAGGTAAACAATGACCAATCCCCTTTCGGTGCGTCCTGCCTCGTAGCCGATCCGAATCGCATCGTCGAACTGGATCGTCACAGGAACGAGGGATGGCGCCAACGCGTCGCCACCAACGTTGCCAGCCACAATGTCCTTGTAGATGGCGTACTTTGGATAGACCATCACGAGGTGCTTCTCGACGGTCCGCGAGAACCTGCGGGCAATCGCGCGCCGCGCCGCGAGGCCACACAAGAAGCAAAGCATGACGAGAATCCCAACCGCGATCGCGAACAGAAGGGCCGTGCCGGCGGCAGTGCTAACGGGCAGATGTTCTTCCAGTGGCTCGTAAATCAGCAGCACGACATTGAAGACATAGCCCAGCAGGAATCCAAGCACTCCAAGTGGCAGCAGGAAGATCAGACCGCCGATCGCAGTTGTCTTCAGGAAACCGAACGTTTTGGTCACACGCTCTTTCATTGTAGAATCCCCAGCAAGAAACCAGTGGTACTGTAATTCTGCCATCCTTTTCTAAAGATACCACCGGGCTTCCTTGCACTTGCACATTCGCCGCGGAATGGTGCATCTTACCCCAGTCGCGGGCAGAATTCTGCTATTCTCCAGTCAGCCAGGAAACTACCGAGTCGGCCGTGTCCTTCTGATCGCCGCTGAAGGCAATCAGGCTATCCGCGTGGCCGCTGGCTTGGTAGGCGGCAACGACGACATCGAGAGCTTCTGATCTTTCACCAGCCAACCACAGCGACTCCGGGGCAGCGACGGCCAACATTCCCGGCAGATCGTGATACTTCGCACCGCCGGGCAGGAAGTCGGGGCTGTGGATGTACGAAATCTCGCCGAAGCGGAACCCGGCGGTGTCGATGGCGGCTTTCGTCACAGCACCACGTGCCACGGCGCGAGCCGCGGCTGCCCAATGTCCTGATCCGTCGATCCCGACCAGGTCGACTTGTCCCACCGCAGGCTCCTGAGTGCGAACAAAGCTGATCGTCGTCAACACATCATGAACGCGCCGCGCAAATAGCGTGTGGTTGTAACAGAACGTATAGGCCGCGGCCTCTCGCGGGTTCTCGACGCGGCGCGTTTTCGTGATCGGTTTGCCATCTGTGAGGAACTCGCCTTGATACAGCAAGTCGACACCAACCACCGTCGCGCCCGACTCCAGCAAACGTCGAATGGGCGATTTCGGCTTGCCATCGGCCTGGAATAGGCCCGACTTGCCATTTTCGGAAAGCCAGATAACCGCCCGACCTTTCGCTTCCTTGGGACGTAGTAGAACGAATGGCAATTGGCTTCCGTGCTGCTTGTTCTTCAGCAGGCCGCAAACGGTCTCGCACAGGTCTCCGCTTGTGGTCGTTGCCCGCTGATTTGTGATATCTTCCGAGTTCGGGAAGCCTTGGCCGATCAACGTGCGGATCGCGCCGCCGACCATATCCTGGTATCGCTCCAGCGATGATTTGTCTCTGGGCAGGAGCGCGCCCAGTTGCTTCTGCGTATCTTCGTGCCACCAGCGAAGCAAACCTCGTTCGAATTCCTCGCCGCCTTCGGGTTTGGGATGGTCGTCATCCCACACGGTCAGTTCTTCGGCCGTCAGTCGCGGGAAATCCTCCTCGACGATGGGTTCTTCATGTCCCAGCTTGAAATACTTGTTCAGCCAATGGTACATGGCCGCGCGGCTGACGTAGTTGTAGTTGTGTTTGAAATGCGTGGCCGAGTGCAGCTTTGCGTGGTTCGCGGCACCAAGTACTCGGTAGTGCTGCTGCAACTCGGGGAATCCTCTGGTGTCCATCTCCTTGGTCCAATCATCGGCCGAGATCAGGAGAATGGGCTTGGGAGCGAACATAGCGGCGAAGTCGACGTTGCCAGTGCCTACTCGCAACAGACAGGAGTTCTCGCACGTGCATCCACCTTGCATCGCCGTGGAGACCATGACGGCCGGCACGGATACTCGCACTCGCGGATCCAATGCACTGATCATAAATGTCTGTGTGCCGCCACCGCTGGCACCGGTCACGGCGATTCGTTCCGGATCGACTTCAGGTAGACCCGTAATGAAATCCAGGGCTCGTACTGAACTGTAGGTCTGCATACCCATTACCGATTGCAGGTGGGCTTCAGCCTGAGGGCTAAACAGTCCCCAACCTTCGCGTCGATTCATCTCGGGGCGTTGTTTGGCGAAACGGTGAGCCAACTCGTAAGAGATTTGCACGCTGTCGGCATAACCGATCATGTCGTAGTGGAACACAACGCATCCCATGCGTGCCAACTGCATGCAGCGCGCTTGCAGAGGACTTCGGCCTCCGTCTTCAAAGCGTTCGGCACCTTGGACGATTTGCTGGCGAATGCCTTTCTCGCCAATATCGTAAAACCGACCGTTGGCCCAATGTCCGTGCGGACACAGCACGCCCGGCACCTTGCCTTTTGCGT
>CAZUAH010000031.1:0-50283 GCA_964617665.1 uncultured Pirellulaceae bacterium | reverse complement strand
GTCCAGGGCCGCAGAGACTTTTCTGGAGACAAATCTCCCGCAGATGCCCGTGACGGCTGTCGTTGAACTACTGACAGGAAAGGCAGGTCTGAAGGCCGTGTGGTCTCCTGTGGCCCACGATCGTGTTGGGGGACACACGGTTCAAGTCGCGACCCCTGAAACCACTTTGGCGATCCTCCTGGACGGCATCTGTGACCCGATGGAACTGGCCTGGGTGGAATCAAATGGCACGATTCGGATACACACTCGGGCTGAGTTAAGCGTCGAGGTCATCGAAAAGTCTGACCTGGAAGTTGCTGAACGCATGCTGCGACGTGCCACGACGGCCTTTCCTGATCATGCGTTGGCGGACGATGCCTATTGGGCATTGGGCAACATCAGCGTCCGCCGGGGGCAGCACGAGACAGCGACACGGCAGTACGAACAGTTTCTGCGTCAGTTCTCGCTATCCGTTAGCTGCGTGGGCGTGCGTTTCAATCTAGCCAAGACCAAGCTCTGCCTGGGACTTCGTGACGAGGCAATGGAGCACTTCTATCAAGTTGTAGATGAAGCTCCGACCGATCGACTCGAACCCATCGCTAACCTTTATCTGGGAAGGCTGTACCTGGAGAACGATCAAGCAAAGCGAGCAACCCGGCCTCTGATGCGCTCCCTCAAGCGCGCCAATGATGACGTTTCACGAGCCACCGCAGCCATCACGCTTGCTAGTGCCCACTTGTTGCTCGACGACTCCAGAGCGGCCAATCGCATCTTGATGACCCATCGTGCGGCGTTCACTCGGGAGGTGCACTCAGATCAGGCGGCTTTGCTGGCAGCATTGGCACGCCATCAAGTGGCATCAACGCCCACACACCTTGAGAAGCAGAGTTGGCCCTTGCTTGACGCTGTGACCCATCTCGATGGAACCGAGTTTTTTGGCGCACATGGATTCGTGATCCTCGCAGAAGCATACGGTCGACTCGGTCTATTTGAGGCCATGCTTTCGACGCTGCAAGGAGGACTGGAGATCGTTCCTCGTGGTGGCCTGAGGTCGCGAATGCTGTACGAGTTGGCGGAATACCATTACGACGCAGGAGAAGTGGCTGCCTGCAAGGATCTGCTTATATCATTGGCAATCGAAGGTGACGATGCGTGGGCCAATCTGGCGAAGTTGCGTGTGGCGAAAGTCATAGCCGACGAAGGCGAGGAAGAACAATGTCTTGCGATCTGTCGCGAGTTACTCGAGGACGATAGTGAAACTGCCGAACGGAACGAGGTACTGAAGACCATGGGACGCGTGTTCGAGCGACTGGGGAGGCACCGCGCAGCGGCCCTTTGCTTTGCCGGTACCGAGCCATTCGTTTCGACCACTCGTCAAGAATAAAGGACGATGCGTAACGATGATAGGGACAGGAAACGGCTCAAGGCAACATGGACATCGAATCGGAACACGATGGCAGCATGCGTTTGTGGCGTGCACAATTGCGTGGATCGGCATTGAAATTCCGACGATGCTGGGAGCCGAGAAACCGGTTCCAACGCCGGCCTTGTCGGCTCCTGCTGCCATAGTGAGTCGGCCAGCGCCGGAAAGGGAATCGGCGGTTTCGTCGTCAAGTCGAAAGTCGACTCACACGGCCAAGGGCGAACCGCAGCCCCTCTGCGATCAAGAGGACACGGAATCACTGACTCAGCGATTCGAACGTTTGCTCAGCGAAACTCAACTTCGCCGCTCGCGAAAGGTTGTCGAGTTGCGAGACCAAGTCAGGACACTGAAGGGACTATTGGACCGATCGGCGGAATCGGGGCAGACTGACACGACTGTGCCGGAGCCAGCTCGCGAGCCGTTAGACACAGCGGACACGGCGATCACACAGCCGCTGGCCCCCCAACCTCAGCCTCAGTCCACGGCAACGCCAAGCGACATGCGCAAAACCGTGTCATCACTTGGTGATGGCGATCCAGCGGTGAGTAACCCAAGCGATCGCCTCGCTCTGGCCAATAATCTCTTTGGCGCCGGTGACATCGAATTGGCGTTGGAACTCTACGATGGGCTTCAGAAGCAGGTTCTGGGTAACGCCGAGAAGCGTTGGGTTCGGTACCAGATCGCTACATGCCATCGTCGGCTTGGGAGCATGGCAACGGCCGAACAGATCTACCGTGAACTCACCAGCGAAACCGGTGACGACCTAATTTCGGCCCACGCTCGTTGGTGGCTGGATGCCATGGGCTACCGCAAGCGTTTGGCGGAAGGCGTCGAGGGGTTGGACCAGTCCATTCGAAACATCGAAAGGCAAATCCGTGAACCGTCGAACGATTGACCAAGTCGAAGAGGTACTCTGCCTGGCCTACGAGCAACAGGCTGAACAGTACGAGCAAGCGCTCAAAATCAGCGAAGAGCTGCCGGCGTCGTTCACTCAGGATGTTAATCCGGTGGATCTGCTTGATCAAATGCGTGCAGCCCTTGACGAGGTGGCCAACTTGAGCAGTCAGACGCAGGCGGCTCGTCGTCAATTTGAGGTGATCGGGCAGCAACCGGGGCCTCGTCTCCGCAAGGCCCTTCAGCGACTGGAACCGACCTTGAGAAAGCTGATCGAAGTTATGGCGACTGCGGAAGAGCAAGCTCGTGAGGTGCGCGACCGCCTGTCGCCGAAGCTGAACCGTGAAAGCCGTGGGCGACAGATGCGCCAGGCATACGCCTCCGCGGTCGCGCAGTCGTGCGAGTCAGGTGGCGAATGAATTAAGCGAGGCGACGCTAGAACGCACACGCAAGTCTTGGAATCCACGATGGCAACGAACAACGCAGAACGACGGGACTCGGAACGACAATTGCACGTATATCAAGGCAAAGAAGACGACGAGTTCGATTTCCGCTGCAAGATTCCAAGAGTGAATTGGACCAGCGCCGCCGTCGACCGTGGTCGTGACACGTGCCGAGTCACCGTCGAGCCCCAACATATCATCGAATCGGTACGCGACCTTCAAACGCTCCTGGACTTGTCTGAGTCCGATAAGAATCGCGAACTTGTCTTTCAGTCCCATGGCATGCGTCAAGTGGTCGAGTACGCTACTCGGTTTGCGCGAAGCTCGGCTACCGTTCTGCTGACCGGCGAAAGCGGCACCGGGAAGGAGTTGGTAGCCAGGTTGATCCACGAGGCGAGCCCTCGGTGCGCCAAACGCTACGTGCGTGTCAATTGTGCTGCGCTGCCTGAGAGCCTGATGGAAAGCGAACTGTTTGGGCATGAGCGTGGGGCCTTCACGGGTGCAATGGAAAGCCGCGTCGGACGCTTCGAGTGGGCGAACGAAGGAACACTTCTTCTCGACGAGATCAGCGAAATACCAATCAGTATCCAGGCGAAGCTGTTGAGGGTTCTTGAAGAGGAGGAGTTTCAGCGAATTGGCGCGAACGAGGTTCGAAATGCAGACGTACGAGTGTTGGCGACGACCAATCGTGACCTGGAAGTAGAGGTCGAAAAGGGAAACTTCCGAGCGGACCTGTATCACCGATTGAACGTGCTCGACATCAAATTGCCACCTTTGCGCGAGCGTCCCGAAGATATCCCAGTGCTGGCAAGTCGATTCATCGGCTATTTTCGTGACGAAGCCAGCGTTCCCGTTCGCGGCGTATCCGAGTCGGCGATGCGCATGCTCGTCGACTACTCGTGGCCTGGCAACGTACGACAGTTGAGAAACGTCATCCATCGAGCGTGTGTTCTCACAGCGTCAGAGATCATTCAGTTGCAGGAGTTGCCCCCGTTGCGATCATCATCGGAATCGATGCCTGAAACGCTGTTGAGTCTGACCCTAGCTGAAATTGAACGACTGGTCATCCTGAATTCGTTGAATAGATTCAACGGCAACAAGACGGCGGCAGCAGCTCACTTGGGTGTGACGGCACGGACGCTGTCGAACAAGATGAAGCTGTATCGCCAGCAAGAATCCGCGTAGTTGGCGCGTCTTTGTTCGTTCCCGCCATTGCGCACGTCTCAATTCACCCGAAAAACATTTCCAGGGTGGCCTCGAAGTTTTTTCCGTCGCCTCGGCCGTGCTAGCACGAATGTCTGGCCGTTCCGATTTCTGGAACGCACGCACACAGGGATTTCTCACTACCAGGCTGTCGGTGATTCCCCCCTGCCCACGATGGGCACACCGTTTGCATCGGTAGCGGGTCTCCCGTCACCTTCCTCGTTCGTCCTCCGATGACCACATGACTTCACCCCTGATTGCCTTGCCCACAACCTCGCCAGTTGGCGGGCCTGGGTTCTCCCAGCATCTACAGCGCGCCGTGCACCACGGTGACGCCGTCCGTATTGGTACGCCGATGGCGCCTTCCGCGAAGCTAGGCGACAACTTTCTTGATGGACTCTTGGTCCAGTTGGTCGCAGAGAGTCCGCCGGTCAACGCTCCGGAATCTCAACAGATCGAGCCCGATCTTGCCGACACGTCTCAGCACCCGATTGGAGGATCATCAAACGCCGAATCATGGAATCCGGGCGGCGACCAGAACAGATGCATCATTCCACCGCGACAACCAACCTTAGAAGCCGTAGCACTCCAACCGCCGTTTGCTCTTCCAGTCAATGTTATTGCGGATACACACCGCCCACCCGAAGTCGCCACACCCACGGCGGTATTGGAATCCGGTGTAACGGCTGAGCATTTGCAGCACCCGATTGCACCGCCGGTCGCTTCGCCCGAGAAGAAGACTCCGCTCGGCGCCGACACGATCCCGGACTCTGAGGCGTCTTATGACGGTTCTGCTCAACGGGGAGCTTCGCCATCGCGGCAATCCACACACGCGGAATCACCTCCGATGCCCGAGGTGCACCGTGTAGTCGCGTTGCCCATAGGGCCTCGAGTACCGACCGCACAGGTTAGCAGAGATGTTGAAAATGCAACGGTTGATGTTACCGCGGGCGGGCCACACAGTGATGCAAACGCGGCCCCAGAGGTTCCAGGTTTGACGTCAGAGAATCCCCCCACTATCCAGGCAGCAGACGACACGGAAGCGATGAATGGGCGTGTTCAACTCAGTCCGTCTGATGCGCTTGGCAGAACGCTTGCACCTTCGCAGTTCCTCAGTGGACCGGAGTTGGCAGAAGGAAGACCAGCGCAATTCAATGCGTTTGTCTCCAAGGGGAAACTGCCCGTATCGCACGGTAGTCGAGACAACTCCTCTGGTGGCTTGGCTGCTGGGAGCCTCGGTGGTAGTCGGACTGCAATAACAGAAGCGTTTGCACTACCCAACGCAACCGTTGCGGACCATTCGCCTCAAGATACGCCTGACCACTTGCGGCCAACTGTGCCAGCAACCCGAGACGGGCAACAACCGGAGCGTCTTGTGACAGAGGGGACGACAGAATCGGCTGGTTTCCTGGGGACCGGCAGGAAAACTGGGCGTGTCGGCGGGAGCGATGACGGGAGAGTGGACGCCGTGGTTCGCGCCGGGAACGCACAACGTGTGGAAATGCCTAGCAGAAGCCCCGGAGAGCCGACAATGACGTTCGAACCGGGAAGTACGATAGACGCGAAACCTATGATCGGATCGCTCGAATCAGCGGTCATTGTCGCGTCGTCCAGCGAGCCTCCGGCTGCGACACACGAAAACACGTTGCGCGTTGAGTCGGTTTCAAACATGGACTCACAGGGACCGTCAGCAGGAACTCCGTCGGTCGGCCAATCGTCAATAGGAGCTGAATCCACGGTGAGTGAATTGGTAAGTCCGGCGGTCAAATCGGCTTTTGCGACACTCGCTGGCACGAATGTCGCCGATCGACTGAACGAATCCATCGTCGCTTGGTATGCACGGACCCCGGACGATCAAGCCGTTCGATTCGAAATGCGTTTGGATCCGCCCGAGCTGGGACGGGTGACGATTCGGTTGGAGAAGTCGAAGGGCAAAGTCACTGTGAAACTGCTAGTGGCGAACGAGGCGGCTCGGGTCGCGGTGGAACGCGAACTACCAGCGCTTCAACAATCACTTGAGGATGCTGGTGTGAACTTGGACCAGTTTGATCTAAGCAAACATAGCGGTCGTCACTCGGACGACCGATCCGATAGAGACCGAAGTCCAATGCTTCAGTGGATGCCAGAACGCGAAGTCGGTACGTCGCCGCCGACGACAGTTCAAACGGACGGCACGACGGCAGGCCAAGTCGATTTGAGAGTATGAGGCAGCCATGGTGCGAAAGGAAAAAACATGATTACATCCGACATTACGGCGCAGACCACACGCGACCAGTTCATGCATTTGCTCGTCACGCAACTGCGCTATCAAGATCCCCTTGATCCTGTGAAACAGGAGAATTTCCTTCAACAGCTGGCTCAATTCGCCACGCTGGAAGGAATTGAGCACCTAAACGCAAACTTTGAAGACATGCTGCGACTCGAAGAACTGACCCAGGGCGCGGCGCTGGTTGGGAAATCGGTGATTTATCAGTCCGATGAAAGCTCGAATGAGGCCGTCGGAGTCGTCGACTCGATTCGCGTCGAAAACGATCGACTCATGGTGATCGTCGATCAAGAGCGCATACCGATCGAGCAAGTCATTGGACTGGTTGCTAACTAGCCGAACAAGTACGTGTAGAACTCTGAGCGGACAACGAACCGACTGTGGCCCACTAACGAATCGAACGACCGAGAAACCGAACAAACACTTGATAGGAGTTAGTCAATGCCCAATGCACTTCTCACAGGCGTTTCGGGGCTTGTCGCGCATCAGCGAATGCTTGATGTCGTCAGCAATAATCTTGCAAATCTGAACACCACGGCGTTCAAGGCCGGTAAGACGGTTTTCTCTGACTTGCTGTATACGACGATCCGGCCAGCGACCAACTCCACGGATGCCGATATTGGAGGCACAAACCCGAATCAAATTGGAGCTGGTGTCAAGGCGGCACAAATCAGCAAGAAGTTCAGCCAAGGGAACTTGGACCAAACGGGCGAGATGTTCGATTTTGCGCTTCAGGGCGAAGGATTTTTTGTCCTTAGCGATGGCAGCACGAATGTATATTCACGAGCCGGTTCCTTCGCATTGGACTCCAATGGTTTCCTGGTGGACCCTTCGTCAGGCTATCGCGTACAGCGTTTCGGTTCGCTCGGCGAAACGGGCGGGACGGGACCTGGCTTTCAGGTGCCGGGAGATTCTGCGATCTCCGTTCCTTTTGGCGCGAGCATACCCGGGGAAAGCACAACAGAGATACAGATATCCGGCAACCTCGACGCAGCCTCGCTTGGACCTCTTGCGGAAGTGCTCGCAAGCTCAAACCCGCTGGCCGTAAGCAATGTAGCCGCCACGGCTGCAACTGTGCTCAACGACTTGGACAGCAATGTGACGGCGTACGCAGTCGGCGATCGGATCAACATTACTGGTACGGATGTCGACGGTAGCGCCGTAAACACCTCACTACCCGTCGACAACACAACGACAGTCGGACAACTCGTCAGTATCATTGACGCTCAGTACTCTGGTGCGACCGCCAGCCTTGACGCGAATGGAAACATAGTCCTACGGGCCGACAGCACAGGCGACGCCCTATTGAGCCTGGTTATCGCGGACGATTCTGCCAACGCAGGAGGGACAGACTTCCTTGGACACCGCATGGCCACAACAACCTCTGGAAAGGACGGCGACACATTCGAGGCGTCAGTCGAACTGTTTGACCTTCGCGGAGGTGCACACACGGTGCTGCTCAGCTTCCAAAAACGCGACGATACGACATGGGCCCTCATCGCGTCGACGTCGGCCGACTCGGGCATCGTAATCGACGACGCAGTGAGTGATATTCGCTTTTTCGAGGACGGGAGTTTCGATCAAGCTGTAGGCACTGGCGTTGGAGACGCCAACATCAGTTTCCGTTTCGCCGGGTTAGCTGATCAACAAGAGGTGAACATCGCTTTCCAAAACCTCACCCAGCTGTCCACGGACTCTGCACTCTCGACAGCGCAGGATGGCTACGCGCCCGGAACGCTCTCTTCCATTAACGTCACCTCCGACGGAGTGATCGACGGGGTCGCGACAAATGGTCGTAAGTTTGCGATTGCGCAGGTTGCGATTGCCACGTTCGCTAACCCACAAGGTCTCGTAGCCCAAGGCGACAATTACTACGCCGAGTCCCTGAACACGGGATCGCCGAACATCGGGACAGCCCTTTCTGGCGGTCGTGGAATAATCCGTGGAGGCCAGTTGGAGTCGTCTAACGTTGACATCGCACTAGAGTTCACACGACTGATTGTCGCCCAACGTGGATTCTCAGCCAACGCACGTACAATCACGATATCCGACGAAATGCTCGAAGAACTGACCAACATCGTGCGGTAGGCATCCTTGAGGAGGACACGACCGGACGATTCCGCAGCCCCTTGATGGAAGGCAGTTGGGTATGTAGTTGACGCTGTAGGGGCATTACGGCTAAGCATAGCACGCGCCCGAAAACCCCACTCAGAAGCAAGTGAGAAGTCCGCCCGTTTTGCCTGCGACAATCCCTTGGCTCGACATGAATTGCGGGCTGAGAAGCGCAAACGCCATTTTCGTGACCTAGGCTTTGCGTGAGTCCCGTTGCGCCGGATACCCAAGATGAGCCAGACTTCAATAGCTTCGACAGGAATACGGGGAAGCACATCGTCGGTTTCATTGAAAGAAGCCGCGGCGCGAATTCGTGATGTATCCACCCTCCCGCACGTGGTAATGCAGATCTTGGAGGTGGTCAACGACCCTGATTCGTCGGCTTCAGACCTGAAAAACGCCGTGGAAATTGATCCGTCGCTGACTGCTCGGCTGCTGCGCACTGTAAATTCGGCGGCTTATCGGGCGCGCAAAGAGATTCGAACGGTCCATCACGCCATCGCCTACCTAGGCTTTACGGTGGTGAGGAATGTTGCCCTTACGTCGACCGTGGCGGACATCTTCAAGAGCGATGTCAGAATCGGGAGTTATTCCCGCCAGACGCTTTGGCGACATCTCGTGTCTGTAGGTGTCGCGTCACGAATGATCGCAGCTCGGACTGGGATACGCGATTTCGAGAATGCCTTCCTGGCTGGGCTGCTCCACGACTTCGGTATCATCTTGTTGGACCAGAATTGTCATTCGCAATTCGTCGATGTATTGAAATCGTTGGAGCCCGACCAGCCGCTTTGCGAGGCGGAAAAGCAGTCCCTTGGATTCACGCACGCGGAAATAGGTGCAGCCGTTGGACGCCAATGGAATCTCCCATCAACTACGATTTCAGCGATGCTGTTCCACCATGACGCGCAGAGTTGCCCCGACGACAATAGGCGAGTTGTCGAGGTGGTCGAGTTGGCCAATTTCATTTGCACATGCAAGGGCATAGCTTCGATCGGCATCCAGGCCGTCAAACCACCAAGCAAGGAGACGTTAGAGTCCTTGTCGATCGACCGAGAGGATTTCCAGGTGCTGTGGGAAGATGTGAACGTGGACCTGGAGAAGACCGAGATACTTACCCGAATGTAGACCATGACGATGCTCACGACGCTTGACAGCCACCTTGACATCATGTTTGGCCCGCGGGACGAAGACTCCGTGGTGTCTGACCCCAGTGCTGAGCGAATTGCCGTGCTCGAAGCTCGCGCTGAACAGCTCGCGCGGCAACACGCCGCCTTTCGCGAAGAACACGAACTGGTATTGGCCAAGAGCCTCGAGGAACGCGACGCCCGTTTGAACGAACAGCGTACCTATCTGGAGCGTCTTGAGCGCGAAGTTGCCGAGCGGACACAGGAGTTGCAGGAAAAGAACGGCCGGATCGAGCGAGACAATCAGCGCATGAAGCGCGACCTCAAAGCGGCCGCCACGATTCAGGAGTCGCTTCTGCCCTCGCAGCTACCTACGATGGCCGGCTTTCGCTTCGCCTATGCTTTCCGGCCGTGCGACGAGCTGGCCGGCGACTCGCTCAACGTCTTTCGGTTGGACGAGCGCCGCATCGGGCTTTACCTATTGGACGTTAGTGGGCACGGCGTGTCCGCGGCCCTGCTGTCCTTCACGCTAAGCCAGTTTTTGTTGCCGAGCATGCAACATTCGTCGTTTGTCAAGCGGAGAATCGCGAGGTCACCGGGCTACGAGGTAGTCACACCCGCTAGGGTCGCCGCCAGGCTCAACCAACGATTTCAGATGGACGCTGAGAATACGCAATACTTCACCGCCGTCTACGGCATACTGGATCTACGGCAGCAAGCGTTCCGCTACATTTCGGCTGGCCATCCCGGCCTAGCCCAGTCAGCCACTGGAGAAGACTGCGCGATTCGATCCCATCCGGGATTTCCCATTGGCTGGCTGGAAGAAGCAGAATGGGAAGAACACACCGTTACGCTTAAGGCAGGCGACAGGCTCTTCTTGTATTCGGACGGCGTAAATGAGGCAACGAACGGGAATCAAGAGCAATTCGGCAGCCAACGCCTCTGCTCGCTGATCGATGACGCCAAGAAGCTCCCGCTTCAAGAGAGCGTCGATTTCCTGCTGGAAACAGTGGTGAACTGGTCTGACGGCAAAACGGAGGACGACATCTCCGTACTGGCTGTCGAACTGGCATCTGAGAACGTCACCCACTGACGCAAACCGTGATCAGGGTCTCATTGCGATCGGCCCTCGTCTGCTACTGCAATGCTAAGGGTCGCCGGGCCAAGAAGGCCGGAGGTCGGTGCGCCCCGGTAGCGAGTGGGGATTGTGAGGTAGTGGTTGGCCAATGTGTTGTAGGCGAGCACTTCGATCCGGTTGTCGCCCGCCTTCACGTGGTTGGAAATGTCCACGCGCCACGGTGGCGCAACGCGGATGCCCGACAAATTCCCGTTCACACGAACTTCGGCCGTGGCGGCCGCTTGTCCAAGATCGAGCGTGATTTGGCCGCTGACTTGTTCCGGGCTCAGCGTGACGGTCTTGCGGTACCACGCACCGCCGGAGTAGCACTCGAGCGCACCCATCTTCGACCAGTCGCTGAGCATGGCGAGGCCGGGGCCACACTCCAATCGTACTGGAACCGGAAAAACCGCTGCGCCGCTCGCACCGGTCTCGGGCACCACGCGAAGCGCGACGACAGCCGCGCGGTGTAGCGGCGCAGTCGCCTCGAAGCGGCCTTGTTCACCGGCACGCATTGGCTGACCGTTTGCCCATGCCTCGACCGTCCCCTTGGCGGTGACGATCATCGCACGGAGACCGGGTGGCGCAGTGAAGCGGAACCATTCGGCGGACTTGGCCCCGGCGTGCACGTCGAACCTAATGACGGACGGATCGTCGAACCACGTCATCGCAAGCGGCGTGCGGATCGACGGTTCCGCGTCCGCTCCGTCGCGTTTCAAGACGAAGTAGCCGCGGCCGGCGTGATCGTAGCGAATGAGAATTGGATTGGCACCGGCACGCAGCGACGCAGCATTCTGCAGATCCTCGACACTTGTGCTATTCAAGAACACAGCCGCGGGCGTCAAGACCTCGGACGCGTGCGGCCTTTCGCCCTCTTGGCGCGTGCTGGCCATGATGCGGGCCGTCGTCGGACGATCGACTGTCGCGCTGGTCCAGAGGTAATAGCGGCCGCCCGCTGCTTCGGGCACGTACGTAATCTCGTTCAGTGCGCTGGCGTGCCGGCCGAGACATAGAAAATGGTCGGTGACATTCTCTTTCAGACCGTGGTACCCTTGGTGGCCGGGATCGCCCTCGAGTCCCTGACGCCAGGACATGCTGTAGGGGCGCCAGTGGAATGCCTTTCCGGCTACGTTGACTGGTTCGTGCGCATTGATCCGCGCGAGTTTCGCCAACTCGGCGTCGAGCGCGTCGTAGTCGGCATCTGCCGGAAGCGGCCCCAGCAACCAGAATTGCGGCCCAAAGTCGTAAGTGACTCGCTCCCAACGGGTGTCGTCCAAGTCAGGCTTGTGCCAGTCGGCCGTGTCGCCGGTTTCGACAGCGTGACGGAAGATGCGGGCTTCGGGACCAATGATCTTGTCGGTGACGGGCAGGCGGAAATCGCCGCACCGATTGTCCATCGTGGGTTTCAGCTCGAATTCCCACTCGCCATCCAGTGCGATAATCTGAACCTTGCGATTCGGAAGTGGTGGCGGGTTGACGTGTGGTTCGTCTGGGGTGAACACGACGATCTGGGCCTCGTGGTCTTCCAGCGGCATCACGACGCGCGTGCCAGTCGCCGTCTCGCCAAGCACGCGTAGCGGGCAGACGTCGCCGGTCCAGGGATCCCACAACTCAACTCTGCCTTTAGCACGGAACTCGACCGGCGTCTTCTTCGCTGCCCCCATGACCAAATAGACGTCGCGCGGACCGATCTTGCGATGCGTTGCGTTGATAGGCTGGCCCGCTTGGACGTCACGTGGAACTAGCCTGGAAACGTGCTCCACCACCGCTGTCACCCCGCCCATCCGAATCACACCCTGGTGTGCCTTGTGGATATTCGTCGGGTCCACAGCGGTTAGACCGGCCATCGACGGATCGGTTCGCCAGAGGTTTCCGTCCGGCCGGGGCAGCGTGTAGTGCAAGTCTTCCGTCGAGAGCACCGTCTTGCCGTCTCGGACGATCGCTAGGAAGAGGCCTGCCGTGTGGCGTCTGCCCGGCGCGTCGTGATCTCGGGCGTCGATGGTGATCACATCGCCGTTCTTGAGCGAGACTTCGCCAGTCCATCCGCGTGCATACTCGACTTGCTCACAGAGCCGGTTGCCGTTGACGTAGAGGGTGCCTTCGTTATCACAGAAAAAGCGCACGCGGCAGGAATCGGGCTCCGTCGAACCTGACTTCCACACCACCTTTAGATAAACGTTCTGGGCAGGCTCCTTCGACCAAGCCCACCGTCCGACGAAGCCGCCGTCGTAGCTGCGGGACGACGTCTGTTCCGTGCCAAGGAGGGCGGTGCCGATTCCATTGGCGTCGTTCGTTTGCGCTGGGGACCGAGCACCGGCTTGGGCTTCCGTGGCCGTGGTACCAAAGATCTCCTTCACGGCTTCATCCAAAACCGGGTCGTTCTTCCCTGTACGGTCGCTCGCTTCGGGCAGCGCACCGACCGCGATTACGATCCCGCCCTGACGGAAAAACTCCCGGGCCTTGTCCAGCGCGGACCATCGCACCGCGCGCATCGCCGGCAGCACCAGCACACGGTAGGAGGCGTCGGAAACATGCAGCCGCCCGTCGCGGATCTGTGCCCGGGCTAGTGATTCGGAATCCATGAAGATGAAGTCGTAGCCGTCCTGAAAGAGCTTGGTGCCGACCGCAAATGCGGTCTCGGTCGCTTCGGGGCCGCCGAGTTGAGCTTGGCCGGGACTGACGGGATACATCACGGCTACGTCGCATTGGTGAACGCCTTGGCTCATTAGATACGACAGCCGCTCGAAATACTTGAAGAACACGTCCATGTGTTCCCAGTAGGGCATACGGAAGTGGTAACTGGGCGGCGCCCATTCCCAGAAACTGCCGTGCGTCGTGTAGTACAGCCCATGCAGATTGAGAAGACTGCAGCCGTAGATGTAGTTTTCGCAAGTGGCCTGCATCAACCGTTCGGGCGTGGCGCCCCAGCCCAGGCTGTGATACCCTTCGAGCCACACCCGCGGACGCCGATACAGTTGGGCAATGGAACTGGATACTTTGCCTTTGATCAGGTCGGGCCTGCCTCCTGGAGTGTCGTGGCCGGGGGCAGTGTACCAGCGAACGGCGCTGAAATAGTCGCCAAACTCCATGGGATTGCGACCGCGACTGCCCTGGTCGCAGCCGTAGATCTTCCCGCGACTCCAGTGCCACTGGAAGATCGGCATGAAGTATCGCTCCTGCGCCAGCTCCATCTTCACGTCCATGAAGTCCAGGCGGTATTTGACCGTCTTGGGGCCCACGTCCTGGAACATGGCGGGCAGGGCTTCGAATAGGTCGTACCCTTTCCGCAGACGGAAGACCGAGGGCAGGTCGTCGCTCCAGATTCGATCGCCCACACCGAATTTCAACTCGTCGTGAAAGAAGTAGTTGAGTCCTCCCGCCGACTTGCCGGGTGCGTGGTCTTGAAACCGTTGGAAGAACTTCTCGACAACCCGCTGCCCCGACACGGGATGGATCGGGTTGAGCGTACCCGGCTTGCGAGTCGCGGTGAAGCCCCAGATCTCCCAGGCTCCTTCTGATGGCGTCCAATTCAACTCATCAGCCTGAACGAAATCCGTCAAATCAACGTTGTCGGCGAGTGCGATTCCCGTTTCGCTCAGCGGAAAGGCGCGCACGGCCACCACGTCATCGGGAAGCTCCAAGGTTGCGGCCTTACCCTGCTCGACGCGCATTTTCTTCGCGACCGCCAACTCGCGCCCCTGGATCTCGGGATCGGAGTAGATCGTGCGGCTGATCAGGCTCTCGCCGTTGGGCCAGTCGATCGTATACCCACTCAGGCCAATTCCCATTCCCCGCTTGCTGCACTGGCCGGCTACGAATTTCCATATCTCCCACCATTTGTCCGAGAAGAGCTCCGGTTCGGCCGCATAGGTCGGCCAGCCCGACGTATCTTCATGCGCATAGTTGACCTGCATCCCAGAGATGCCCTTTGCATGCAACTGTTCGATCTGCCACAGCAGGCGATCCTTGTCCAACGGGTCGCCCGTCCACCACCAGAACGGAACTTGGCCGTATCCCGGCGGCGGATTGCGGAATCCCGGCAGGGCGTCGAGATCGGCGGCGCGGGACGGATAGCCGACAGCAGTAGCAGGAGGAGTGGAAAGATTGGCCGCATCGCGAAGATTCAATTCGGCGCAGTAGGCACTAGAGAATAGCCCCCCAGCAGCGAGCACCAATGCCACCATTACCTGTTTTCTCATTTCATTTCGTCTCCGCTGAGATCACTTCGTTCCTTCGGTTTCGAGCTCGACTCTCCGTTTGACAACCTCGCGCCGGCCAACTCTGTGGTCCGGAAGGGACCGCTGACTTTCCGCAGTCTACTCTTCAATGAGGCCAACGCAAACAGTCCAGAACGGCCTTTCACGATTCTGTGACAAGTGCCTTCTTGACTTGCTGCAGTCGCCGTGCCACAGTGGCTCAGTTGCTCGACAAGTATGCCTCGCAAAACGGGGATTCTATGCTACAGAAGATCCAATGATCCTGAGCATGTCGATGCCGATGGTGGGTGTCTTTGCTCTCTCTCCGCATTAGTTCTATTTGGGCCGTTTCTGCTCTGGTGAAAGAAGTATCGATTTCGATCATGAAGAATCTACTGGTTTTCTTTCTGATGTTACTGAGTTCCGGATGGGCACACGCGGAGAACTGGCCTCGATTTCGCGGGCCGACCGGACAGGGCCATTCTTCGGAAGCAGATCTCCCGCTGCATTGGAGCCCTACAAACAACATCGTGTGGAAGACCGGTATTCCCGGCATCGGATGGTCGTCACCTATCGCTTGGGATGACCGGATCCTCGTCACTTCCACCACCGAAGACGGCGTGTCCTGCCGTGTTATTTGCATCGATCGGTCGTCGGGGAAGATAGCCTGGGACCGCGAAGCGTTTCGCCAAGTCCCCCAATACAAGCAGCAGAAGAACTCACACGCGACGCCGACGCCGGTAACCGACGGCAAGAAGGTCTATGCTGCGTTCAGCAGCGGCGGAATCGCAGCGCTGAACTTTGACGGGTCCATCGCTTGGACGTATCGCGAGGCAAAGTACTACAGCCGCCACGGCCTGGGCGCGTCGCCCATCGTCTACAAAAACCTGTTCATCATGCCCTACGACGGGAGCAACCGAGTCGCTCTACCGGGGAAATGGCCGAACAATTCCGAGGAGGAAAAACTGGGTTGGCGGATTCCGTGGGACAAAGCATTCATCCTTGCCGTTGATACAAAGACCGGAAAACAGGCCTGGACGGCAAAACGAGGCATGTCCCGTGTCGCACACACAACACCAAACATACTTGAGGTGAATGGGGAGGCTCAATTGATCAGCACCGCCGGGGACGCCATTCAAGGCTTTGATCCGGAAACCGGCGCCCGGATCTGGACTGCTTACAGCGAGGGCGAGGGTGTTACGTCGACCTTCGCCATGGGCGACGGCTTGATCTTCTCGGCCTCAGGCTACATGGATCACATACTTCGTGCCGTCCGTACCGGAGGTAGAGGTGAAGTCACGAAGAGCCACATCGCTTGGAAAGCAAGCAAAGGCGTGCCGAGTCAGTCGTCGCTGCTTTATGTGAGACCTCATGTGTATGCGGTCAGCGATGGAGGTGTCGTGACGTGCTACGACGCCGCGGACGGAACGGTCATCCGACAAAACCGCATTGGCGGCAAACACTGCGCTTCACCCGTCCTCGCAAACGGTCATATTTACTTCCTATTGGAAAGCGGCGAGACGGTCGTTATGAAGACGGGACCACAACTTGAAATCATCGCGCGAAATACGATTGACGAAAGATGTCAGGCATCCATTGCCGTGTCACAGGGCTATCTGTTGATCCGATCAGACAAGCATCTCTTTTGTATTGGGGACTGAACGTTCGACAGCTGGCGTCGGGGTCGCTCCACGTTGCGTTTTTGTTCAACGAATCTCGCTACGGGGCACGGCGGCCAGCGGCATCTTTCGGAGTTCGCTGCACGGGGGCATCACAAACCCTGGCATGTCGGCGCGTGGACGCTGCTTGAGGAGATTCTGCACGGGTGCGAACACGGACAGAATCTTCTGGTAGTCAGGATCGTCTTTGGTGGTAAAGACGGCCTTGCCGCAAGCCTCCGTCCCGCCTGCCGATTTGGCCAACGGCGCGAGTAAGAAACTGTTGTTCTCCGGTTTGAGCATCCGCGTGTAAAACTCGCGCGGCACGCCCGATTGATGACACTCGACACATCGCCGGCCGGCTACTTCCTTCAAGACGGAATCGATTTCGGGCGGCAGCATACGCCGGCTGCCCATTCGGTCGGCGTGGTTCGAGGCAGACGTGCCATAGTAGGGTACGTTGAGATCGATCCACAGGTACACACGCCGCCGGTCCTCGTCGGGTACGTCGACGCGTGGTTTGCCGTTCTCGTCCGGATGCCCGCTACGGATGACATTGGCCAAAAGGCTCACCGGCGAGCCCCACGTCTTTGGCGTGATTTGTAGGATGTTCCGTTCGGTGCCGTTTATCGTCCAGATCCAACTTGTGAATGGGCTTTGGCCCTCTTCACCGCTATCGATACGAGCGTTGTGCTGCTGCGGGCGAGTTTCCCCCATGGTGCCCATTCGGGCCAATACATCGTACGAGACGTTGAAGAAGTCGGTCTTGTCTCCCGACAGGTCAATCCGTTTGGGATGCTCGCGTTCGTTGTGGCACCCGGTGCAATGTCTGTCCAGCACCGGTTGCACGATCTCGGCATACTGAAATCCCCCCACGCCCCACGACGGCGGTGTGAGATCCTGCGGTTCGCGCAACATGGGCATCGCGTTGACGGAATGCTGACTCAGGCTGTTCCGGTCAGCGTGGCAACCGATACATCCCTGCACTTCGCCGGGCATCATGTGAGTAAACGTTCGCATCCGCTGCACAGCACGGCCTTCGGCATCCAAAGCCATGAAGTAGATGGGCACTTCGGAAGGAACCCGAAAACAGGCCGAGCCGTCCTCGGCCACGTCGGCTGTGCCCCAGACCTTCTTGGGCGAGTACGTGGCTCCACAGGAAACCAGAGGGAACTGATACCCGAACGCCGTGTTTGCCGCATAACCTTTGCCAGTGGGCACTTCGTGAATCAGCGGCGTAAAGGTGCTCTTCTCAATTTCCTGAACGACACAGATTTTCTTCACCTCGCCTCGCCCGACGGTCGGTTCGAGTCCTTGATACACGTCCTGCAATGCGACCGTAGCCCAGTTGCCCGAGACGCTTCCGTCTTCGGACAACTGAACGGATTCATCGAGTCGAACGGTCGAAGCCACTTGCGGCGTGGAGGTCGGACGTATCGCCTGTGCGCTGTAGTAGCCCATGCCCTCTTTGTGGCGCAGCACGGAAACGCAATTGCCATCGTAATCGCGAAGCTGGATCACACCCATCTTCGAGACGAAGTAGCGACCGTCGTCAATCGGATACGGCTTCTCGTACGGCCCGTTCAAGCCATTGCCGTAGACGCCGCCAACGCGATAGATGTCGACCTCGGGCGTTACGACCCGAACAGCCTCTCGGGCATTAGCGCCTTTCGACGGATCGACCAGGCAGATTCCGCCGCGGCAGTCCCCGTTGTGATTCGTCGCTAAGCAAATGATCTTGTCGGTGCCCGGAATGGGTTGGGCGTCCATGAATGTACCAGGGGCAATCACCCGGTTTCCGTAAAAGCCGGCCAGGCCCGTTCCGTCAGGATTGATCGACCACAGGCTCTGGATGGGGCACGCCGGTCGATCGACGTATTCCCACCGCGTGAAGATGATCCGCCCATCATTCAAGACCGAAGGCGTGAAGTCCATCAAGTAGTTGGCCGAGAGCCTTTTTTGATTCGTGCCGTCACGATCCATACGGTACAGCACAGGCGAAGTCGTCACAAAGCAATACGCGTAGGCAGGCTTGCGGTCGGAGATAAAGGCGATGCCTCCGTCGGGCAGCCAGCAGGCATTCAGGTTGTTGCTTGTATCGTCTGTCAGTTGGGTTAGTCCGGTCCCGTCGATGTTGATGCGGAAGACCTGGTAGTTGTTCTCGGGGACGCTGCGATCTATATCCTCGAGCAATTGATTCGGTCGAGCCATCTCCAGGCCGCCGCGTTTCCACGAGAAGACGACTTCCCGCGCATCGTACGACAGATCGCAGTCGATGATTTCGCCGTCGCCCGCGTCGACCAACCGCCGGAACTCGCCTCCGTCGGGTGTAGGTGTGAAGACGAACAAGCCGCCGCCGGGCCGATAGCCCTCGACGTGGTAGGTATAGACGTGGGAAATTCGCAGATGATGCCGGTGAATGACAAGGATGTCGCGAAAACCCATCTTGCCGCCGTAAAGATCTGCGGCCAATTGCCGCGCCTCGGGCGTCCGCTCCGACATGGGCAGGCCAAAGCCGGCCAGAAATTCATCCGAGACCGGGCGATCGAAAACCCCGATCTCCGACGCGCCCGGGTTATACCGCGACGTGTAGGCCGACAGGAATTTCAGTGTGAGGCGACTGACAGTCGACTTGGGCACGCGAATTCGCTGTGGGCCGTGCCGCATCTCGAACGTACCGCGGACGATCGGCTCCGTGGCATCGCCCAAGTACACTTCATAGTCCTTGAAGCATTCCTCCGTAATCATGGCCGTCCGGCCGCAGTAGATGATCTCCGCGACTTCCACGGGATCGTCCCACGCGAACGCAAGCGAGCCCTGGAACTTGTTCTGCACGCCCCGTATGACCCAGGCGGCTCGCCGATCCTCGCCGCAGAGCGCGCCAGGAACTTTGCCATCCACGGCAAACCGAGCGAGGTAGTCGGCATTGTATTCATTGCTGGCGGTTACCCGAGCCTTTTTCGCCAGGTTGACCGGCGAATCGGCGGCTGCCGCACCTGCCCGACAGATAGTGAACGACATCCCCAAAACGACGACCAGTAATACCTGCGGTCGACTTCGACGGAATCCGCGTACTGCCATATTGAATCTCCCGACGGTTAGAACATCCTGCTTCTTTTGCGGGTGTATCGACTCTCGTGTCAAGTCCCTATTCTAAACCATTTCCGTGGTATGAGGGCGGCTTTCAAATGGATTTGGCTCCTGTTCCACGCCGGTTTTGCATACATGTAGGTCAAAACGGCGTCGCCCTTGGATGTGAAGAGACAATCGAGGTTCGTGTACTCAGCTTCCGCGTCATCGGCAATCTCACCGATGATCTGCCACGTCTTCCCGTGGTCGGAAGAATGGGCCGCGGTCAACGGTGTCCGTTCGCCGTAATGGTGATGCTTGTTGTTGTACTTGCTGTTATTCCAAAACAGAACAACATCCTTCGTTCCGGGAATCCTTCGCAGACACGTACATGATTCGCCGCCCTCCAGCCCACTGAAGACCGCTTCGCTCCACGTCATCCCTCCATCGGTTGATCGAGATAGATAGGGCCCGCCAAGTTGAGTGCGCAGGGACATCAAAAGTGAACCGTCCGCAAGTTCCGCTACCGACGCCTCCATGGCACCACGTTTCGGTAGATCGATGGTCGTCGAACGCTGCCAGGTCTTCCCTCCATCATCACTGACGAAACACCAGGCGGAGTTCTTTTGCCTCCACTGATCCCCGCTGCCCCCGTGGAACGGCAAGAGAAGACGTCCGGACGAGAGCTCCACAAGGCTGCTCGCCCCACCCTGCAGCAGTTGCCCATTAGATCGCTTCCAGATTGGATCCAACGCGGAAAAGCTCCTCCCCTCATCATCTGAAGAGAACAAACACATCGTGCTGCTCCCGCCGCCTTTATGCGCTCGCAGGCATATCAACAGGAGCGGACCGGATCTCAGACGCAACAGTGCCGGCGCCTGGACATTCATGTCGCCCTCCGCAACGTCGACGAGCATTCTGGGCTCCTGCCAACTCCTACCGCCGTCATTGCTGACCTTCGACCAGATCCTGCAGATACCATGATCGCGGCCGCTATGTTTCCCGCGTTCGTACTTGTGATACACGACCATCAGTCGTCCATCAGAAAGCTCGGCAAGGGACGCCGTATCACTGCGGGGCGTCTGAGCCGTCGCAGGTTCGATAACGACATGACGAATCACCGAACTTGATTCGGACGCGTCTTCCTCCTGTGCTCGCGCTTCTGCCTCTGCCACGGCAGAGATGAGAATCGCGACATAAACCGTCAGCTTCTTCATGATTTTGCTCGTCAACTGGCACGCGATCGCGTCCGATAGTCTTACTCGGCCAGTTCGTATGTGGCGTTCGTGCGGTTGTTTTTCTCTTTCTCGTAGCTGGCCTTCATTTCGCCTTCGGTCAGTACTCGTTTGTAGATTCTCACTTCGTCCAACAGGCCAATAAACGGCTGCCACGTGGAGCCGATGGAGAGGTCGCCACCTTCGACGTCCAGTGAGCCTTTGAACGCGGGCGGGATGTCTTGGGCGCTATCCAGTTTTCCGTTCAAATAGTACTTGCTCTTGCCGTTGCCCCGGTCGACCACGACGACGAGATGGGTCCAGGCGTTTTCGGGCACCTTGCCAGTGGACCGGCTGCCGCAGCTTGCCTTGTTCGTGTCGACCATTTCCATTCGCGGCTTGCCGTCCGTCGTGAGGTTCAGATTCCACCAAGTGTTGGGATAGTTGTCTTTGCTCATAAACCGGCGCCGCGGGTCGTTAGACTTGATCTCCAATTCGGTCGGGCAGATCCAGAGCTCGATCGAGAAATCCGATGTGCCAAACTGAAGAGTCTGGTCGTCTGGGACGGCGATGTGAGAGGAGGTGGAGTCGCAGAAGATGGCGCTGCCGAACTTGCCTGTGGCCCATGTCGCCCAGACATCGCCGTAGTTCTCGTAACCAGAGCTGTCTTCGGCAACGTAGCCATCGGCTTCGTCGAACCTCCAGTGCCCCATGAGTTGCTGATCGTTGGCGGGTTCGCGTGGTGCCCGCTTGGCAGTCCGAGCCCGGCGCTTGCGTCTGTGCTTCGGCGCCTTCTCAAGCTCCTCGGCCGTGCCAAGCTTCAGGTTATCTATGTAAAAGGTGGTTGCCGTGGTGCTATTGCTCGATATGCCGAGCCAAGTGACTTTCTCGAATTCCTTACTGATGTAGGGAAGCTCGACGACGATCGGCTCGCGGTTCGGAACGGTCAGCGTGAGCCGATAGGTCTTCGGCTTGCCCTCGCCCAACTCGAAGCTGATGTCGACGTGCACCCACTCGCCTAACGGAATCGTTCCCAGGTCCCGTCCTCCAGCAGTCACTTTTCCGTCAGGCGCGACCCATACCGTCGGGCCGATCAGGTATGGGCTGACGTCCCACTGCCGGACCTCGACGTAGAAGCTGGCTGGCGCCTCTTTGCTGTTTAGCATATCCCAGGAGAGCTGCAGTTTGTCCGCTGCATAGGAAGGATTGCAGTAGAGGTGCGGCGCGAATCCGTGTTGTAGCCCCGCCGCGTCCTGGAATTTGAGGCTCTGATTGCCGGTCGCGGCGGTGTCCTTTGTGACGACCAGCGTGCCTTGATCTCCGCCATTGACAACGTTCACGTCCAGTGGCTCCGCGCCCGGTTCCTCACCCTCGAAGTCGAAATTCACAACGAATGGCGGCTCGACAGGTGCGGGGATCTCGTTCAGCGGCCGGTTCTTGTACTGCTTCGGCAGGTCCACCCAGCCTTTGTCCCCGTACAGGCCGGTTTTGCTGAGATCGATGGGCTTGAATCCGAGCTTCAAGGCAGGCGAGTCCGCCTTCAGCCGGAAATCGTCGTTCGCGGCATCGACGAACAGCGGATCGGCAACGATCGAACCAACGTCGTTGCCTTTCGTCTGCCATGCCTCGAAATCCATGTCTGTGAATTTTGGTGCACCGGCTGTACTCCAGTAGACGTTCCTGCCCACCTTCCAGTCGCCGCTCTTCCACACGCCGCCGAGCATTTGCTCTATGTCACCGTAGATGATGTTGCCTTCGGCAGTGTAGTGGCACGGCTTGTCTTCTCGGCATCTCTGAATCTGCCCCTTTCCTCCACAGGCCAGGACGTTGTTTCGCACGATGTTGTCCTTGCCGTAATGCTGGAACAGCGGGCACGTTCTTACTCGGTAGACGACATTATTCTCGATCAGAATCTCCGAACTGCCTTCGTCCGGATACACTCCCGAACCGTGGGACACATGGGCGTAGCTGTAGATGTGGTGCATGTGGTTGTAGCGTTCCGTCGTTTCCGGAGAAACGCCCAACGTGTAGATGCCTCCCATATCACTGAGCCCGTCTCCATTTCCCAGGTGATGGATGTGGTTGTAATCCAGGTTGTTGTGGTGAGCCGAACTGGGCTGGAAGCCCCACGACCAACCGCAGGAGATGCCCGAGTAGTCGAAGTTGGATATCTCGTTGTGAGTCACCTTGTTGTGAGAGCTTCGACCGATCCACACGCCGTGGGCACCGTGGAACAGATGCGCACCGTCATGGATAAAGTTGTTGTCCACGACAATACGCTGCGTAGGTGTTGCCTCGTGCAGCCCCCAACCGCCACCGATATAGACTCCGCCACCACCGAGATCATGGATGTGGCAGCGATCGACACGGTTGTCTTCGCAGCCGGCGGCGAACCAGATTCCGTGAGCGCCGGCATGAGCGATCCTGCAATCCTCGAAGCTGGCGTTATGCAACCCGGTCGCCATGATTAGCCCGGGCTGATAGATCTCGCCCTGCCCCGGATTTCGCAGGCGTCGCAAGTTCGCGTTGGAGTGCAAGAACGAGACACCACGAAAGTGCACGTGCTCGATGATATCACCCTTCGAAGTATCCCCGTCGAAGCTGACCACCGTCGACGGAAGCGACGGCGCAACGATTTCAACGTCCGCCATCGATTCGCCGGGCAGCGGATAGTAGTAGAGAGTGCCTGTCGTTCGATTCAAGTACCACTCACCGGGCTCGTCCAACTCCTCGAACACGTTCTCGACATAGTACCGCTGCTGTCGCTCCCAGCGCCCCATGCCCCACGGCGCCGGCTCATGAAGCTCGACCACACATGCCTGGGTGTCCACGGAGCGGACATGATGGATGGAGGTCTCCCAGGAATGATAGACGACGAAGATCACTTCGCGCAGGTTATCCCACTCTTTCACGTCGCCTTCGTGGAAATAGAATCCGCGCGAATTGCCTTTAGATATGGGGCCGTCCGTGCGCAGGAACGAGCCCTTGTTTGGAACTCTGGCCCGTGTCCGGCGCCCACCGTTCACAAACAGTTGGTTGAAACGCCACTTCTGGCCAGTCTCTGCCGCCGGGACAGAAGCTCGCCACAGTTTCCCATTGCACCTCGTCCGGCTCTGTTCGCTATCATCTCGCTGCCAGCCTCGGATCACGTCGCCGCCACTGATGACCGGCTTTTCGCCCGGATACACCTGGTAGGTGACGGGGCATTCTTTCGTCCCGGAATCCGCTGCGGTGAAGACGATCGGCTCGTTCTGTCGATAGACGCCACCTCGCAGCAGAATACACGCCGGTTTGGTCAACCCGCCCGCTGCCGCCTTGATTTCACGAACGACGTCACGGGCCTTCTGTATTGTTGCCAGTGGGCCGTCCGTCCCGTCCGCGTTGGGTTCGGCAAGACGCCCCGACCACGCATCGTTGCCCGTGGTCGACACATACAGAGTAAGCTGTTCGGTGCTTTTCCGGACCGGCCCAGCAGACACACCCTGAGCCAAAGATGTGGAGGACGAAGAGACCAGACACGCAATCGCAAGAAGAGCTGCAGAGCCGCGGACGGCAGGTGGGAAAGGCTTGCTGGACATCTAAGTGCTCCTTGTTTGGTGGGAGCCGTCTGGAAGGTAATCCGGGTGGCGTCGATGGAACGCTGGTTTCGACAAGGTGTGAACTGTAAGTCGATCTCGCAGGCTATCACACTCGCTCTGGCTTTGCTAGTATCACGAGCCGAATCGCTCGCTTGCAGCCTGGTGCATTGTAGAGCCAAGAATTGGGGTTGGTGGTCGTAGCGAACTCGCCACGAGTTTCGCAGCGGGGCGACTCTCTTTCGCCATTCGCCTAACGCGACTCACTTTCCGCGTCAGCCTCCTTGCTGGCGGGGTCTTGAGTGTCGCTAGGCTTTTCACCACCACCATCTTCACCGGCTGGTTCGACCGGCGGGGGTTTCGACCAGATCTCGAAAACTCCGAAATCGTTGTCGCCCAGGAGTACGTTTGTGAGCTCGCGAAGCCGGATATAGAATGCCTTGTCGGCGACGGCGAACTTGGTCGCCTCGCCCGGCTTGACGGACGTATCATCCAAGAGCACTTCGTCCTCGTCGCTGCGCACGGACAGGATCACTTGGCCGGCGGTGATATCGCCGAGTCGCAGTGAGATGCGGTTCTCCGAGCCCGGAATGGGCTTGGACCGGCGCTGGAGAACCGTCAGTTCTACTGGTTCGTCTGGCAGTTTGAAGCTCAAGGGCTTCTTCGGCGTCTGCTTCCGCTTTGGGTCCCACGGCTCTCCCATGTCGGTCCAACGGAGGTCCGGCGACCGGCTCCAGCATTGGGCCGTCGCTGTATCAATTACGTAGACGGAGCCGTGTGGGCCCACGACCATTTGATACCGGCCCACTTGCAGACGCTGCTTCGGCGGAGCGGCCGCTTCACAATATGCCGAAAGCGCGAGACTACTGATGACGACACACGCGGCGAGAGATAGAATCCGGCTCATGACATTGCTCCTCGTTTTCGTGGTTGCTCTGTGATCAGTCCGACGACGGAGGCAGCAGGCCCGAGACGGGACGAGCGGAGAATGCCGCAGGCGATGCTACTCCTTGAGTTTCAGTTCAAGTTTCGTCGGCTTTCCGGTCGCGTGAATTTAAAAGACCGCGTTCGCCCGCGGGTCGACGACCAGCAGACCGTCGCCACGCTGCGCTAAACCGACCGGATTGACAAATGGTTCGCCGGATACCCACTTCGTTGGCTTGCCGCCGGGCGGTACCTTCCATATGGCCTTCGCATATCCATCGCAGACATATGCAGTCTTGTCCTTGTCCACGACGATCGTATGGGGGAATTGGAATGGCCCACCTTCGACCACCGTCTCCACTTCTCCACTCGGCGACACCCGAACAACTTGATCCTTGCCGTGGGAGACGACCCACAGGTTGTCTTCGTCATCGATACATACGCCACGAGGTGCTTGGACTTCGGCCAGTTCTTCGGGTTTTCCTCCCTCGGCTGGTACCCTCCAGATGCGGTGCAACTCCAGGTCGGCAACCAGAAGTTGCCCTTTGCTGTCCACGGCGATTCCCATTGGAATCCCGATTCCGCCGTTGGTCAGCGGGCTGGGTCTTCCATCCTCGTCAAACCGATACACCTCGCGTGTCGAGCTATCACCGGCCAGCACGTTTCCGTTCTTGTCTAGTGCGACGCAGCGAACCGCATTCAAGGGAGTACGGAACTTTTTCGACCCTTTGAATAGCGTCGTAAGATCGCTCCCGTCGACTTGCCACACGGCGGGCAGGTTTCGATCAGCGATATACAGCTTGCCAGATTCCGCAACCGCGATTGAAATCGGGTAGTTCATTTGGGCAGTTGTCGTCTTCGGCAGCGTCGCGGCCAAGCAAACCAGGCATCCAGTCATCAGTTTTTGCATCGTTTCTTTCTCGCCTTTTGCAGGTGAAGTCACCCTTTCAGTATAACGCGTCTTTCGGGTGCAGCAGAAGTAGGTTTGGATCAACGGGAACAGAACTTATAGGACGGCGAATGTCAAGCGAGTGTAAGGCACTCCCGTTGAGAATGACGGCCGAGCGGCATAAGATACCGGTTGTTATCGTGACAATAGGTGCGTTCGCACGAGTTCAGTTCATGGACCTCTCTTCATGGAAAGGTAGCGACGGAATGAAGGCAGAGAAGACTGCGGTCGTATTGATCGAGTTTCAGAACGAGTTCTGCAAAGAAGGCGGCAAGTTGCATGACATGGTCAAGGACGAAATCGCACGCCAGAAGACGGTCGAGAATGCGATCGCGTTAGCTCAAGGGGCTCGCGAGAAAGGAGCTCTGATTGTCCACTGCGGGTTCGTGTTCGACGAGCAGTGGGTGGACGACAAGTGTGTCTGCGGAATCATCGCCGGTGCAAAGGAAGGCGGCGCCTTTCGTTCTGGCGAGTGGGGCACTGAATTCATTGGCGAATTGAAACCTCAAGAGGGCGATGTCGTGCTTGATGGCAAACGAGCGCTCAGCGGATTCACAAACACCGGGCTGGAGGAGATCCTTCAGCAACGCGGCATCGAGAACGTGGTTACCGCGGGCTTCCTTTCGAACGTCTGCGTGGAAGCCACGTCACGCAGCGCTTATGATCGGGGCTACCAGGTCTGTGTGGCGAAGGACGCGACTGCCGCAGCGTCGCAGGAGAATCAGGAATACGTGGAACGAGAGATCTATCCAATTCTCGGTGAAGCAAAGACGTGCGAAGAGATCGTCAGCGATCTGGAATAGTAGCAGAGAAGCCACGATGAACACGGACTCGGGTTCTTTGACGGTGGCCAGATCGGCTGCAAATGAGCGACTTCCACGCCTCGTTGTGTTGGCCGTCATATTTTGACGTGTGCGATGAAAGCAAGGTAGGCGGGAACGAGCATCGAGGCAAACTGTCTTGACGAGCATGCGTGGGAAACCTTAGTTTGGATGGGCAAGCAATACGTTCGAGAAGCGACTAGCCACAGGCGGTCGCTCTCACGGAAAGGAAAACACATGGCTACGATTTATCGAGTCAACATGGCTGATCTTTCGGTTCGCGCCGAGGAGCCCGGCGACAACATCAGAGGGATGGGAGGCCGCGGATTGACCTCGACAATCGTGGCCAGCGAGGTGCCAGCCAGTTGCCATCCGCTGTCGGCCGATAATAAATTGGTCATCGCGCCGGGCACGCTCACGGGCACGGGGGCTCCTTGTTCCGGTAGATTGTCCGCCGGTGCCAAGAGTCCATTGACCCGCACAATCAAGGAAGCCAATTCGGGCGGGATGGCCGCGATCGGTTTGGCGACCTGCGGCGTCCAGGCAATCGTACTGGAGGGCAAACCAGCCGACAGCAAGCTGTACCGATTGGTTGTGACTTCGGACGACGTCAAGATTCAGCCGGCTGATGACCTCGCCGGGCTGGGCAATTACGACACGGTTGCCAAGCAATTTGACGAGTTTGGCGACAAGATCTCGTGCGTCAGCATCGGCCAAGCGGGCGAAATGCGGGCTACCGGCGCGAGCATTGCCGTGACGGATGTCGAAGGCCGCCCAACACGACACTGCGGTCGCGGCGGGTTGGGTGCGGTGATGGGCTCAAAAGGCGTCAAGGTGATCGTCGTTGATCCGACGGACGGCAAGCGACCGAAGCCTGCGGATTCGGACGCTTTCAAGAAAGGGGTCAGCAAGTTCAACGCCGCGCTAAAGGGTCACCCTTTGACAGGCGAGGGCTTGCCCAAGTATGGGACGAATGCACTGGCCAACGTGATCAACGCGGCTGGAGCCTATCCGACTCGGAATTTCAGCGATGGACAATTCGAGGGTACCGAGCCGATCAGCGGCGAACGTCAGCATGACGTGATTGTCGAACGCGGCGGGGAAATCGCCCATGCGTGCCACCGCGGGTGCACCATCCGGTGTTCTCGAACCTATGTGGACGAAAATGGGGAATTCATCACGAAGGGCCCAGAATACGAGACGATTTGGGCTCACGGCGCCGATTGCGGCATTGACGACCTGGACGCGATCGCCCGGATGGACCGCATGGACGACGATCTTGGCTTGGACACGATCGAAACGGGCGCAACAATCGGCGTTGCAATGGAGGCTGGCATCATTCCGTTCGGCGACGCGGATGCGGCCTTTGGCCTGTTGGAGGAAGTCGCCAAGGGAACGCCACTGGGCCGCCTAATCGCTTCTGGGGCCGAAACGCTGGGCAAAGCGTATGGCGTTACGCGGGTACCGACGGTCAAAGGGCAGGCCATGCCAGCTTACGATCCGCGCGCGGTTCAGGGAATCGGCGTGACCTATGCGACTTCCACGATGGGTGCCGATCACACGGCTGGCTATGCCGTGGCACCGAATGTGTTGGGCGTGGGTGGCGACGTGGATCCCCTGAAGCCGGATGGCCAAGTCGACTTAAGTCGTAATTTACAGATCGCAACGGCGGCGATCGACACGTCGGGGTTGTGCTTGTTTGTCGCTTTCGCAGTGCTGGACGATCCGGCAACCATGGAGGGCATCTGTGAGATGCTCGGCGGGCTTTACGGCCGAGAGTTCACCGCAGACGATTTCCTTGATTTCGGGAAGAAGACACTGGCAGCCGAACGCGCGTTTAACGCGGCGGCTGGCTTCACCGCAGCCGACGATCGCTTGCCCGACTTCTTCCGCGAGGAGCAGTTGCCTCCGCACAATGTTACCTTCGAGGTCCCGGATGACGAATTAGACAGGGTTTTTGAGGGGATCGAGTAGCGCTCACGATGGCAGCCGTCACGGTCAATCTGTTTGCCAACCTGCGTGAATACGTCGGAGGCGCTTCGTCGGTCGAACACGATATCGAACCGAGCCAGACGATCGAGCAATTGATCGCCGATCTGGGCATCCCTGCGGAACAAACGAAGATCATCTTTGTTGACAATCGGCGGGCCGACCTCGAATATTCGCTCCAAGGCGGTGAACGTATCGACTTATTTTCGGCAATCGGTGGTGGATAGAGGAGCGGCATCCCCATGCGGCGAATCGTGTTGTGCCATAAGTGCTCGCGGCGTTACGACGCGTCGAAGAAGGAGCCCGGCTGGCGGTTTCACTGCCGCTGTGGCGAAACGTTGACAGTCCAGGCATCCGAATCACATACCGCCGAGGTGGTGTGTTGTTCTTCGTGCGGCGGGCCCCGTGAGAAGGGAGTCAACCGTTGCGGGTTCTGCGGGGCCGATTTCACAATCCACGAGCGAGATCTGAACACGGTCTGCCCCGAGTGTTTCGCGCGCGTGAGCGACCGGGCAAAACACTGTTGCCAATGCGGCACGATGCTGGCGGCCGAAGAGTATGCCGGTCAGGAAACTGATTTCGCTTGTCCGGTTTGTGGCGACGAGGTGCATCTAGCGAGCCGTGAATTGGGGCAAGAGAAAGTCAATGTGCTTGAGTGCCCGAATTGCGCCGGTCTGTGGCTCGGCCATGAAGCTTTCGACCAATTGCGCGATCGCGTGAAACGCCAAGGAGCGCAGCCCGGCGAGGCTACCGCTCCACAATCAAGACCGAAGACCGCGAGTCAACAGAAGGGGCCTCGATACCGTGCATGTGTGCACTGCGGGAATCTGATGCAGAGACGAGCCTACGGTCAGGGCAGCGGGGTGGTCATCGACACGTGTCGCGACCACGGCATCTGGTTTGATGCCGAGGAGTTGCAGCACATACTGGCTTGGATCCTCAAGGGCGGCCAGGAGAAAAAGCCGCTTCCCAGAGAACAGCAAGGCAAGCAGGTTAGCGAGAAACCAATATTCGGACCGCGCATGGGCCCTGGGGATTCCACGATTGGTGACGGCAGTTGCTTTGACTTCGGGTTCGGCGGTACGGACCGTCCCGATTTACTGACGGCACTTGTCGGAGAGGTTGCTGAAGGTCTGTTCGGACTCTTCAAACGCTAAGAGCAATCAGAGATGACGTGGCTTCGCGAACGGCGGAGCTCTGCGCACGCCCGAAAATGCCCGGGTGGTCCACGAATTTGCGTTGGCAAGCGTAACAGCGCACACTGACTAGCAAGAGACGAGCCAACCTATTGAGGCGTTGATTCCCACTTTCGCTTCTGAAGGTCTTATCTGATCCACAATGGGGACATGTCATAGTCGTCGCTCGCAGCAACGGGATTCGTGGCTACCGGGTAGCTGGTAGTATCGGAATGCCCCAAAGCCCATCTTAGGCGGTTTAATGCGACAAATTCGCATGCCCCTCCTGGAAACCTGCATAACCCATACAGGCGGATTGTCTGTTTCTTTCCGCATTCTTCAGAGGACCGGCAAATTAACGCTTGGGCCAATTGAGATGCCTGTGCAGGAAATCGAACGTTCCCTTGCCATTAATCGTATGTGGGCCGACGAACCATTCGATTTCGCAACGGTCCCCAATGCCAAGCCGCGCGTTGTACAGATGACGCACTTTGGCGAATTCGTAGCCCACGGTCTCGTCAGGGGCCACGCCATCGAAATGGCCTCGTTCCACCATGAACGGTCGTGGAGCGATTAGAGCGGCCATTTCCGCGTAATTGAATGTGCTGCCGAGGTCAAACTCGAAGATCTCATACTCGCCCGTCCAAACGTAACTGTAGCGAGCGCGTGTCGAAGCGTTCTTCCACACCCACTCGTTAAAGTCGGCCGAACAGATTGACAAGCAATAGCCGTCGACCAGCGGTGGAATTCGCATGGCGCTCTTACCGCCGTAAGATAGCCCGTAGAAGCCGATCCGCTGGGGATCCACGTTCGGCAGAGTCGACAACCAGTCGACGATTTGCTGGTGTTGTGGAACGATTATGGAAAATAACGTCTTCTTTAGCGGGTTTGCCTTGCGCTGAAGTGTGCGGAACCGATCGCGAAAAATGTACAAATTCTGTGGAGCGAACGTAATGAAACCTCGTTCCGCCAGTTTGGCGGCGAAATCGTGATAGGCTCTATGGTCGCCGTCAACAATGTCTTGCGGCCGGCCCTCCAATCCATGCTGACATACTACAACGGGGCGTTTCTCGTCTGGAGCCATGCCTTTTGGAAGCAGGAGAATACCGTAGGCAATCACTTCAGGAAACACGTCCAGCACCACCTCGTAGCCAGTCCATTTCTCCTTGTCGTACGATTTGCGGCTCCTGGCGTTGAATGGCAAACGATCGTAATCAAAGGCGCCCACAACATCATTGCGGAAGAACTCGCGATACCACTCGACCGACTCTTCATACTTGACAAGTGAACTCGTGTCGAGTTTCTTCATGAACTCCTGTCGCACGTACGGGCTTTCACGCAGCAGCCATTGGTTGTGATCGTCGATTTCCGCCAGCAAACGGTTCTGGCGCACCTCGGATCGAAAATCCTTGAGGAGATATTCTAGAGACGCGCCCGCAGTTTGTGCCTGGAAACGGCGCCCCAGTCCCTTCAGAAACCCAACTAGCGCTGAATCCGAGCCGCACACCCCTCGGCCTTCGTCTACGACCACTAGATCGACTTTGCCTTTCGACATAGCCTCGGCTCGGCCAACTTCATCTCGGACAGCCTTCAGATTCGGCGTTACCAGCCGCGCCGGCGCCCCACCTTTTCCCGGCAGTTCCAGTTCTGGCCCGCGACACGCTTCAACGACCACCGCGCGTGGTGTGATCATGGCCGCCAGTTCGGCGTCGCCGAATTGCTCCAGCAGGCCGAAGACGTTTCGATCGATCGGTTCCTGCCAGATATTCTGACGAGAATCGAAGAACCCGCTAACACAAACGGCATCAATGCGAGTGTCCAATGCGCCCGCGTAGAGCGCCAGCATTCCACCTTCGCCCCATCCGATAACACCGATCTTGCCGCCGGAATCACCGGTGTCCTTCTCGAACCAATCCACACCCGCCAACACCTTTTGGAGTTCGTAGCCGATCAAATGGCTTCCAAGCTCGAAGGCCGAACGGTACACATACTCGCGGTTTGTCAGGACGGAACGGCGGTTGCGTGCCTTCATCTCGCGGCTGATCAACGTGGGGACAAGCACTTTACATCCGCTTTCGGCCAAACGACGAGCGTATTGCGACGACGTCGGCACACCGTCGCAGAGCCCAGCGATCATCTCGGGCGTTTGGTCCGCGTCTGGAATTGCGACTATGTGGGCGATGGGCTCCTTCTCGGGAACTAGCAGCAGACCTTCGCCGTGAACATGTCGGATCGTTGGCCAGCGGACCGCGTAAACGTCGTATCCGATACCGCGGCCGACTAACGCAGGCTGTGCAGTGGTTTCCACCAAATCCAATCCGTCGAATGGCTTCCGCTCGTCGCGAACGCCCAGGATGTGCGCCAGCCGTTGTCGATTTGGCTCGATCGAAAGGCTGTACGCCTCAGGGGAAGAGTAGTCGCGATTCCAGTGCTGCTTGCGTAATTGGATGGAGCGATCCAGCTCTCGCAGCAAGAACTTGTCCGCACCATCGACGATTCTTCCGGCGATGTCATCCGTCCAAACGAGCGGCTCAGTGTCGGCAAGTCGCTCGACCGCGTCCGTTGGTTGGGCGGCGCGAACGGCGTGGGCAAGAATCAAGACAAAGACGACAAGTGACGGGTTGTATGCGAACTTCATAGCCGAGTATCTCCTGTTGACTCGTTTCAGGAAAAGAAGGACTCGAACAGCGCAACGATACGGTACAGGATAGCGGAATCGGGAACGACTCGCACACATGGCAGGCCGCTCGCTTGACAATTTCTTGATGACCGGACAGACTGCAGCGGTTCGATTCACGATATCCGAGGAAGAGAAGTTCTCGTCGTAACGATTAGTTGAAGATATCCACCCTATGCCCTCACCACGCCAGACTATCTCGTTTCTGATTCGTCGATTCAAAGAGGCTGGGATTCGTCCCGCCACGCGTCATGGCCAGAACTTTCTTGTGGATTTGAATTTAGTACATCTCTTGGCGCAATCGGCTGATGTGGGGCCGGATGACGTTGTGTTTGAGGTCGGCACAGGGACTGGATCTCTAACGGCACTTCTGGCGGAACGCGCTGCCGCCGTGGTGACCGTCGAGATCGATGCACAACTTCATCAGTTGGCTGCCGAGGAACTGATCGACTTCGGCAACGTGACAATGCTTCGTCAAGATGCGTTGAAGAACAAGAATCATTTCCATCCTCATGTGTTGGAGACGCTACGAGAAAAGCTGAACGAGCAACCTGGTAGGAGACTCAAACTGGCGGCGAACCTGCCGTATAACGTGGCCACGCCCATTGTTTCCAACATGCTGAGCGCGGACATTGTCCCCGTTTCCATGACCGTTACCATCCAGAAGGAGTTGGCCGACCGAATTACGGCCCGCCCGCGCACCAAGGACTACAGCGCGTTGAGCATCTGGGTGCAGGCACAATGCGATACGGAGATCATTCGCATCATGCCACCGTCGGTGTTCTGGCCGCGACCAAAGGTGCACTCGGCCATCATTCAAGTGGTTCCGCGCGACGGGAAACGGAACCAGATACCGGATCTGGAGTTTTTTCATTCATTCGTGCGAGCGATGTTCTTTCACCGCCGCAAGTTTCTGCGAAGCGGACTAGTTAGCGCGTTTAAGCACCAACTAGACAAATCCGCGGTCGACGAGATACTCGCACAGCAGGGGCTAGCTGGCAACAGCCGTGCGGAAGAGTTGGACGTAGATGCCATGCTGGCTTTGTGCGAAGCCGTCAAGACGCGTCTAGGCGAGTCGTAGCCGTTCTGTCCCCTTGCCGAGACGATCCACGGGGCCGAAACTGTAAATAGACGTCCGAGACAGGTGATCCTGTCTTGGGTTCGAATGCAGGGAAACGATTGGGAGAACCATGAGATTTATCGAAATGACGGGCAAATCACTTGCCCAGATCGTTAACGCGGGTGAAACGAAGGCCATGGATTTGGAGGCTGCGAAAGTGACCGATGAGACTATCGTGCGAGTGAACGAGCACGGTGATATCGAAGTGCGACGTTCCGATCACTGGGATCTCGTCGGCGGCCTCTTGGGTGACTACTCGACCAGAGTCAAGCAGGTGACGGGACTCGAATGGATCGACAACGAATGACGTGACCATTCGTCCGCCGTCGCCCCACCCACAATCCACAATCATCGACAGTTCTAAATCGAATCGACATAAGCATGCACCCACACGACGTTGAACAACTGGCGAAACAACTCCTTGCGGGCGAATTGCCACTCGATGAATTCGTCCAGACCGTCGCTCAACCGAAATCGGCCGAGTTTGGTGAGGTGACACTGGATCTGGACCGGGCCCGCCGATGCGGCTTCCCTGAAGTCGTCTACGGCGAAGGCAAGAGTGTCGACACACTTAAACGCATATTCCACCGATTAGTTGACGAAGGCATCTCGGTGCTGGCCACGCGCATTAGCGACGAAAAGGCCGCTCAATTAGTGGAGGAGTTTCCTTCCGGCCGACACAACGCGATGGCAAGAACGTTTCGCGTGCCCAATCCAAATGACGACGCGGCAATTGCGGAAGGTTCCGTGGGACAAGTTGCGGTCGTGACGGCGGGCTCGAGCGACTTGCCGGTAGCCGAAGAAGCTCGTGAGACATTGGATTGGATGGGGATTTCTGTGGCCATGATCCACGACGTTGGCGTGGCTGGCCCGCATCGTCTGCCAGCTCACCTGGACAAACTCCAGAGTGCCGACGCCGTTGTTGTTGTTGCTGGCATGGAAGGCGCGTTACCCAGCGTCGTTGGCGGCTATGTCGACTGCCCTGTCGTAGCCGTGCCCACCAGCGTCGGCTATGGCGCAAGCTTCGGCGGTGTGGCAGCCATGTTAGGCATGCTGAACAGTTGTGCCTCGAACGTGACCGTGGTAAACATCGACGCGGGATTCAAGGGAGCCTATGTCGCGGGGCTAATCGCCTCGAAAAGGCGAACGCCTTGACGGGCAAGCGGCACCTGGACAGCGGGGCTTGCGGGAGTCCGATGTGACCGCCTTACCACACATCTATCGCCATTCTCTGGCACTGCTGACCGATCTTTATCAACTGACGATGGCCTACGGCTATTGGAAGCACGGTATTGCCGAACGCGAGTCGGTCTTCCATCTGGTCTTCCGCAAGTGTCCTTTCGGCGGGCAGTTTGCGGTCGCCTGTGGTCTAAGCTACGTCGTTGACTATCTCCGCAATCTGCGTTTTTCGGACGAAGACTGCCATTACCTTGCCTTGTTGGCCGGCGCGGACGGTGAGCCGTTGTTCGAGCCCGCCTTTCTTGATTACCTTCGCGACATGGAATTCCGCTGTGACGTCGATGCCGTGAGCGAGGGCACGGTGATGTTTGCCTATGAGCCATTGCTGCGCGTGCAAGGGCCACTGCTCCAGTGCCAACTGATCGAGACGTCGCTGCTGAACATGGTGAATTTCCAGACGCTCATCGCTACCAAGGCGGCTCGTGTTTGCCAAGCTGCACGCGGCAAACCGGTGCTGGAGTTTGGGCTGCGGCGAGCCCAAGGGATCGATGGCGGTCTCGCGGCGAGCCGAGCGGCGTTTGTCGGCGGCTGCGCGGGGACCTCCAACGTGCTGGCGGGCAAACTGTTCGACATTCCCGTGAAAGGTACGCACGCACACAGTTGGGTAATGGCTTTCGACGACGAACGCCAAGCGTTCGAAGCCTATGCGGACGCGATGCCAAACAACTGTGTCTTCTTGGTGGACACATACGACACGATTGGCGGCGTGGAGAACGCTGTGAAAGTAGGCCACGATCTCAGGGCTCGGGGGCACGAGATGCTGGGGATCCGATTGGACTCTGGTGACTTGGCTAGCCTGAGTCGCGAGGCGCGCGCCGTATTAGACGCTGGCGGGTTCCCGGAGGCCGCTATCGTGGCGAGCAGTGATCTGGACGAATTCGAACTGGAAGATCTTCATCGTCGAGAAGCCCCAATAGACGTATGGGGCGTTGGAACGCGATTGGCCACCGCGTACGATCAGCCCGCGCTGGGTGGCGTCTACAAGCTTTCCGCCATGCGCGATGATGATGGGAAGTGGGATTACCGGCTAAAACTCTCGGAGCAGATGGTCAAGACGTCCGATCCCGGTGTTCTTCAGGTCCGCCGTTTCCAGGATGATCAAGGCAAGTATGTCGCGGACGTGATCTACGACGAACCGACGGGAATTGACGAACCTGCGGTTATGGTTCCGTTTGGCGACAGCCACGAAGGGTTGCGTGTAGAATCACCACAATCCCATGACCTGCTAGTTCCCCTGTTTCGTGGCGGCGCCCTGGCTCACGAGCCCCGGTCGGCCACAGAAGTTCGGTCTCATGCTCAAGACGAACTGACCTCCCTCGACGGTGCGGTAACGAGACTTGACACTCCGAAGCCGTACCGCGTTGGGCTGGAAAAGCGGCTACATGGAACCAAGGCCAAACTGATCGCAGCCGCAGAGGCTGCGTCACGGTCTTGACGTGGGTCGGCAACCTACACGCAAACTCCCATATCTGTAGAGCTGCGTTCCGACCGTGCCCCACGTTGGTCGAGAAATTCGCACTTTTGCCGACAAGTTGCGAGTCTTTCTCCTGTTCCCGGTGTTAAAGGTAGTACGTTCCATGATTTCAGACGCTGGTTCCATTTGGTCCGTATCGAGGTAATTCTGTACGAGAGAGGAGAAGACAATGATTCGAAGGCAGCAGGTAGTCTGGGGTACGACAGTTTTTGCATGTGCATTCCTTCTTATGGCGGCGGTCGCCGACGCACAGCCACCGAAGCAGAAACCGGGCAGGCCAGGTGACGGGCCCGCTCGCGGCGGTATGCCGCCAATCGCCGAGATCCTAAAGCGTTTTGACGCCAACAGCGACGGCAAACTGACAAAGGACGAGTTGCCGCAGCAGGCGGCCGAACGGATTATGCGGGCGGATGCGGACGGTGATGGGATTGTCACCAAGAAAGAGCTGGAAGAAGTTCGCAAACGCTTTGCGGATGGTCAGCGCGGCGGCGGAGAAGGTCGCGGCATGCCCGACCCAGAGCAATTGTTCAAGCGTTTGGACGCCAATGGTGACGGCAAACTGTCGAAAGATGAACTGCCCGAGCGATTTGGCCAACGAATTTTGCAGGCAGACGCCAACAAAGACGGCGTCGTTACGAAGGAAGAGTTCGCCGAGGTCGCGAAGCGAATGGGCGGCGGCCGAGGTGGACCAGGTGGGAAGCCGGACGCCGCACAGCTGTTCGCACAAGCGGACAAGAACGGTGACGGAAAACTGACCAAAGATGAACTGCCGGGCCCCTTGGCCGAACGTCTGATGAAAGCGGATGCCAACGGCGATGGCGCCGTGACGAAAGCCGAACTCGAGGAAGCTCGCAAGAAAGCTGGCGGACGACCGAGGCCCGACGCAGGAGGCCGCAGCGGTTTCGACCCCGCTCAGATGTTCAAACGCTTGGACCGGAACGGCGATGGCAAAGTTGGCCTGGATGAGTTGCCCGAGAGAATGGCCGAGCGGCTGAAGGGGGCCGATGCGGACGGCGACGGCGCCATAAGCAAAGAGGAATTCGAGAAGGCGAGGAAGAACTTCGGGGGCCGCGGCGGCCGTAAGCCCGCCGACCGTTAGTCTCAACCCGAACACATTCCACGATTGTCGCATTACGACCGGGCATGCGTTCCGCATGCCCGGTCTTCTTTTGCGCAGAAAAGCTGCCATGTGGGAACCGACTTTTTGTTGGTACAGCACGGCAGCTACCGGGAAAAACAAAAGGCGAGGTCTTCCCCTGACCGACTCGCCGCCGGGCCCCTCCCCCCTTGAATCACCATTTCCTCCCGGTACGATCAACGCTGTGGCTGGGTAGTCAGATTCCCTATCCTTTCCACCGCACAATTCAGGTGGATACGTTGGTAGTTTCGGATACGTTCCTATCACTCGGGAGCAGGCCCTATGAGAGCGAATCACCTCACCACAGCGATGCTCGTCGTTACTCTCTCCGTTGGATGCCAGAAGGAAACGAAGCAGCCTGTATCACAGTCGGCTGCGCCGCCCGAGCCACTCGTCGACCTGCTGGAAATCGTCGATCTTGAATTCGCCGGCGATCCGGAATTTGACCTAGATCTTCCCGAAGGTCCTAATCCAATTCCGGCAGGCGCGGATCAAGCGACCATGGCGGATTTCTGGGCGGCCCTTCGTCGTCATCGCGCGCGAGACCTGGATCGCTATCAGGAGAGCGGGCAGGACACCGGAAAAGCTCGTCAAGCCAGCGTTGAGTTCATCACCGCGTACTTGGCGCTTGGCACGCATAATCCCCGCTCGCTCTCGCTGGACGAAGTGTTGAAGCTGGGAACACAGGCCATCGAAACCGGCGCGAAGGACCCATTCGTCCTTGCTTGTCACACCTTACACCGTATCGACGCCGGACAGCGCGTCGCTGCGAGTGAACTTGCCCAAGTTGCCCAACGAGCCCGTGAAGCGGAGTATTCGTCGTGTTGCCTGACGTTTCTTCGCCTTCGCCAGCTGACCATTGCGGGCCCAGACGGGCGAGACGCAGCGCGAGACGCGCGCGAAACGTGCCATCGTTGGATCCAGGAGGATGGCGACGACGCGGAAATGGTACGCATCATTTGGTATTACGCAAATCACGTAATGCAGCAATTGTCTCGCCATCACATCGAAGATGAAAAGCGACTCTTCGACGCTTGCCGCCAAGTGCAGACAATCGACCCGTGGCTGCTTCATATGATCGCGGGTAAATACTACCGTGATCTCGCGTGGCACTTCCGCGGAGCGGGCACCGTCAATACCGTCTCGCAGGATGGGTGGCGGAAGTTCGGACAATACCTGCCGCTGGCGGCCAAGTACTTCACCAGGGCGTGGCAACTACGTCCGCAATGGCCGGAGGCTCCTGCGGAAATGGTTGGTGTTTCTGGAGCCGGGGGTGACGAGCGGCATACGCCACGCGGTTGGTTCGACCGTGCTGTCCGCGCTGCCATGGATTCGGCCCCGGCATATGACTACTATGAAATCTCCCTGAGACCGAGATGGGGAGGCAGCAACCGAGACCTGATCCGGTTCGGCGAAGAGTGCCTGGCGACGGAGCGGTTCGACACGAGGGTACCGCACCGGCTGTACGCGATTCTCGTCGGCATTGATCGAGCCCCAGATGGCGACTCGGATGTCTGGGAGTTGCCAGGCGTGTACGACAACCTGCACAGAATGTTCGATGGCTACGCGGAAAGCGACACGATGAGTGTCGCAGGGGACCGCCAATTTCGTTCGTGCCACGCTTATGTGGCGGCTCGAATGGAGCGGTTCTCGGATGCGCGCGAGGCATTCGACGAGTTGGGGGATGACGTGCAATGGCCGAAGCTTGTTCCCACGGGGGTGCAGTTCAAGAGATCGCGTGGTCGTGTCTATGCCCTGACGGGACCGGCGGCCGAGCCAGCGCGGCAACTGCACGAGCGACGCGTGGAATCGAGCTTCCTTGATCTTGAGTCGGTCGAGGAACTGCAGACGCTGGTCGCCCAGGCTCGGGGTTTGGATACCAATCCCCTCGCGAACCGGTACTTTGAAGAGATGGAGTTGCTGCTGAAGTGGCGCGCACAATTTCTCCAGGGAAAGTGGGTCGAGTTGACGTTTCCCGACGGGCTGTTGGGTTGGGATGTCCTGGGTGCCGAACCGGTGGTCGAAAATGCGTCGGCCGTTCGGTTGTCTACCTACCACTGCGGCGGCGGGATGCGACTTCAACCTCGTCTGTGGTTCGAACCGCCCTATGTTGTCGAATTGGACGTGCACGAGATGTCTCCGCAAGTCCTGCCGCCGCTAGGAATCCGGGTGGGCAACCTGGACCGATTCGATTCGCCGGGCCGGCTATTTTGGGCCGACCGCCGGACAGGTGAGGTAGGTCGTTTGCAGCTCTCCACACACCCGATCGGGACGCAAATGCAATTGAAAGAGGTCAATCGACTGCGCGCGAAAATATGGCAGGGGCATTGGGAAACGAGCGTGAACGGCTTGCCCATCCTGCAAGAATCCGACCCCTCTTTTCACTCGGACGGATCGTTGAGTTTTGGCGAGTTGACCGGATACGGCGTGAAGGGGGAAGCTCGCTTCTCGAACATTCGGATCCGAGCCCTGGACTACGGCCCACGTCCGCCGGCTGGCGAAAACGATGCTCGCGTCGCGTACTGCCGGGATGCCATTCGTTTCGATCCAGATGACGTCCCCGCACATCTGTGGCTGTCCGATACCCAGCTCCAATTGAATCGCTTCGAAGAACAACGCGACTCATTGGAAAAGGCCAAATCGCTGTTGGACGAATGCTACTGGAGCAGGAGCGGCCTGCGGCTACTCCTGGGCATGCATGAACAAGGAGTTGGGCATTTCAGCGAAGCCATTCAACATTACGAGCGTACGATCGTCGACGGGTGGCCCCACCACGCCGCCTACCAGAGACTCGCTTGGCTTCTCGCCACCTGTCCGGATGACGCTCTCCGAGATGGCCAACGAGCCGTCGAGGTTGCCGAGCGGCACGCGACAGACGGAGAGGAAGTCGATTGGTGGCATCGGTCGGTGATAGCCGCTGCCTATGCCGAAATTGGCCAGTTCGAACGGGCGGTGGAACTCCAGCAACTAGCTCTGAAGGAGACCACGGAGCCAAACAGATCGATGGCGGAACTGCGCCTGGATCTTTACAAACAAGGGAAGCCCTACCGTCTCAGCGTCGATTAGTAGGCCAGCGCCACCTTGATTTGGCTCGTGACCGCACGGGGCAGACTGCGTTTTTCGTTGGCAAGACGAAGGAACAAAGGGGGCGGAAGTCGTTTGTTGACTACCACATCGCGACCGGGCATGCATTCGGCATGCTCGGTCTTTGCTTGCGCTGGCATCTGGATCGCTTGTTGTAGTAAGGGATCACTCGAATCAGGCCAAAAGGACAAACTCTCGTCTCCGATTTCCGCCCACAGGTAGGTTTCTGCAGTTTTCTCGCGAAAAGACTCAAGTTTGACCGCAGAACAAGTCCGAGAATGACGATTATCATGACTATACGGATCAGGCAAGACAGGTGAATAGCCACAAGCGAATGCAGTGCAGTCACTGCATTCATGAGAACAGCAAAGGAAGCCTCCCATGACAAGCGAACGTTTTCTGACACGAAGCCTGTATTCGGTAGCCATGGCTTCTTTGGCTATTCTGGCCTCCGGCTGCAGTACGGTGGGGCTGGTGGATGCGGACGTCTCGAAGCTCCCAGGAGAGGCTACCGAGTCCGTGGCAGATTCTGGTCAACCGGCAGGCGCGCAAGTCACCATCGCGATGCAGTCGGCGGGTAAGGATCGCGAGATTCGCAAGATGCCGCTGGCTGGCGTGATGCGCGTTCAGGAGGCGTTGGACGAGGTCGGGGCGACAAAGCGATTTCGTAGGATGAACGTCCGGGTCATGCGTCTCAACGGGGGACAAAGGCAGAAGCTTGAAGTCAAATACGACCACAGCAACCGTAGCGTGAAACCCGAATACGATTACGTGTTGCATCCGGGAGACCAACTGGTGGTCGTCGAAGACACGACCACCGCCTTTGACGACATGCTAGGGTCGCTATCAGGGGCGATGGGGTTGCCCAATCGTTAGATCTCTGCACACCGCTCCAGTTCTCTTGATGCCTGTCCATGGCATGGGTGATGTGTTGCGATCAGGTGGGACGCCAGACGAGGCGTTCAGCGCAAGAAACAGCCTGCACTTGAAACAAGCGCAGGCGCCAATCGTTGCTGGTCGTTCGGTGTCGGCTTCCGGCCTACTCGCTCGAAGCGCGGGCCAGCCCTACTTAGCTATTTCTTGCGGTGCCGAATCTTCGCACGCATGCGTCGCTTCTTTCGGCCAATCTTCCGCCGACCTTTTCCGGTCTTCTTCGAACCCACTGAATGTCTCCAAATTGTCCGCCTGGAAAATCCCAAAAACTGGTTCGCTACGGCTGCACAAGTCGACACCCGCCTCGCGAACCTACAAAATAGCAGAAAACACCGTAAAACGCCAGACGTCAGACGTACTCTTGCACAAGCGGCTTGATGATCACGTCCGACACGTGTGAGCGAGGCGGAAGACTGGCGATCGTGACGGCCAACTCACCGATATCTTCGGGCTGGACCATCGCCGCCTTCCGCTCGTCACTGACCGGTTCGGGGCGGTTCTCCAGAATCGGGGTATTCACTTCGCCGGGATAGATGTTTGTCACGCGAATCCCGTTTGGGGCCTCTTCGTTGCCCACCGCGGTTCCCATTGCCGACATGGCGAATTTGGAGGCACAGTAGGCGATTCCGCCAAGAGTCAAGGCTCGCTTGCCCGCGATGGATGACACGTTCATGATCAGGCCGTCGCCACGCTCGCGCATTTGTGGCACTACTTCGTAGAAGCAGTTGTACGCCCCTGTGGCATTGATCGCCATGACCTGATCCCATTGCTCGGGCGTCATTGTGGCCATCGACCGTGTCTTAATGTTGATTCCCGCCGAAGTCACAAGTATGTCAATTCGGCCCAGTTGATCATTGGCCCAGTCGAACAGCCGTTTGACGCTGGCACGGTCGGTGACATCCACCGCGTGGTACAAGAGGGGCTGTTCGCTCTGGAACGCTTCGGCCGCCTTACGCAATACTGCCTCGCGACGGCCGGCGATCACGACTCGACAGCCCTCCGATGCGAATGCCTGGGCGATTCCCAAGCCGATCCCAGTTCCGCCGCCCGTGATTACCGCAGTTTTTCCTTGCAGCTTCATTTGCCCGGTTTCCTCGTTCGAATTTGCCAATGGAGTCTCAATTTGTAGTGGCTCTCATTGGATTCACAAGAGGGGGAAGCTTGCGTGGGGCAGGGAATTGGCGAATAATCGTGATATGGACGGTACCGGCGCACAACTCGACACGACAATCGATGTCGTCACTCCAGAGAACATCGCTTTTCAATATCGCGTGGCCGGTCCTTTCCGCCGCTGGCCGGCATACCTGCTGGATCTCTGCATCCGAGTCGGCGTGTTCATGGTCCTGTTCTTTGTTCTGTCGTTCGTCGGTGCCTTTGCAGGTACCCCTGGTTTGGTCGGCGCCATACTGCTCATTGCGTTTTTCGTGCTCGAATGGTTCTACCCTGGGTTCTTCGAGGCTTACTGGAATGGCCAAACCCCCGGCAAGTGGGTGATGGGAATTCGCGTACTAACGACGGGGGGCCAGCCTATCAACGGCCTTCAAGCTGTCTTGCGCAACTTCTTACGCGTGGTGGATATGTACCCGATGTTGTCACTGCAAGTGCTTCACGGCGAGCTCCCACCAGTGTACCTGTTTCCAACATTCGTTCTCGGTCTGGTCGCCATGTGCTGCAATCGCAGGTTTCAGCGATTGGGAGACTTGGTTTGTGGCACCATGGTGGTCGTCGAGGAGCGTCATTGGCTGACCGGCGTGGCCAAGCTGGAAGATCCGCGCGCTGCCAAACTGGCCGAGTACTTGCCGAAGGATTTCCGCGTCAGCCGCAGTCTGGCGCGGACGCTGGCCACCTACGTAGAACGGCGACGCTTCTTCAGTCAGGCTCGCCGCCGTGAAGTAGCCAAGCATTTGGGTGAACCGTTGCTCGATGAATTTGGGTTTCGCAAGGACACGAGTTGCGATTTGTTACTGTGCGCTTTGTACTATCGAACATTCATTACCGACCGGCCTGAAGAGGATGGGGATGTTTCACCGTTCGCTCCAGTTCGGACTCCTCAGGCAGTCGCACAGGCGGCGGCTCCGACTACCGCCGTTCAGACTCCCATCACGATAAACACGGAGTGAAATAGCGTGAAGGTTGCCGAGCTACTAGAACTGCGACGAAAGAACTGGCAGGAGCTGGAGCAACTGTGCGCACAGTTGCAGCATCGGCGACGCAGTACGCTGGGGGCCGCGCGTCTGTCGCGATTTGCCGCACTGTATCGGGCGGCGTGCGCTGATCTTGCTTTGGCCGATGCGTATCAGCTGCCGCCAAATACAACGCAGTACCTGCATCGTCTGGTCGGACGAGCCCACAACCAACTGTACCGTGCTCGGAGTTTCAAGTTCTCGACGTGGGGCAAGCTGTTGTTGGAGGATGCGCCACAACGGATTTTCAATGACCGTTGCGTCCAGGCGGCGTTCTGTCTGTTTTGGGGTGTCTTCATCGCCTCGGCCCTGCTGGCCTACTCGCAAGTCATGTGGCCCAACTATGCCGAAGAGATACTCTCGCCCATGATGATCGAGCAACTGGAATCGAGCTTTTCAAATCCGATCGACCGAAATAACACCGAACAGAGCATGATCATGGCGGCGTTCTATATTCAACACAACACGGGTATAGGAATTAAGTGCTTCGCCGGTGGACTACTGGTAATCCCTGGTGTGTTCATAACGTTATACAACGCCGCCGTATTGGGAGCCTCTTTCGGATACATGGCGCGTCCGGAGGTTACGGAAGGCCACAACTTTTTCAATTTTGTCACGGCCCACGGCCCGTTCGAATTGACCGCCATCGTGCTGTCTGCCGGCTCGGGGCTTCGGTTGGGCATGGGTTGGCTTGCTCCCGGGCGTCTCAGCCGCGTGGCCTCCCTTCGAAAAACGGCGCGTGACGCCATGCCGCTGATGGGTGCAGCCATCTGTATGTTCTTCTTTGCAGCGCTGATCGAAGGATTCATATCGCCAACCAGTCTGCCTTACGGGTTCAAAGCCACCGTCGCCGTAATCTCGTGTGGATTATTGACCTTCTATTTCGTAGTACTCGGTTTTCCGCGTCGAGGCGGCAGACGGACATCGTTTCGACGCACAACGGTCGAGGGATCTGACGGGAGCGGAGGTCCGTTTGATTAGAGGACGATTCGGTGCAACTGGATAGTACACGTATCGCCGTTCGAGAACGTGGCGTGCTGGACACAATGGATCTGTCCCTGCACGCGATGCGGGCGTACGCGCTGCCGCTCCTGGTAACGATGGCAATGGGCGTGATTCCGCTGGCTGTGATCAATCATTGGCTGGCGGACTGGATGCTTGTGGCAGCGTACGATCGGTCACAGCCCCCAGTGCGTTTTGTCTACATCATCACGCTACTTGTGTACATCGAAGCTCCACTAGCATCAGTTTTCGCCACTTCATACTTGGGGCAAGCTGTGTTTTTGGATCGGCCGCGATTGCGCGATGTCATTTTGGACGTGGGCAAGATGTTCCCTCGAATGGTTTGGTGCCAACTGTTGATTCGCGGCATCGCCCCCGCCTGGCTGTTATTGATTTGCCTCGAGCGCTATGGTGAATTCAACTTCCTCCTGGAAGGATTCCTCCTTGTGATATTGCTGCTCATTTCTATGGGCCTGCGCGCGTTCAAGCCGTTCATCAACGAAATTGTGCTACTGGAGCGCAATCCGCTATCGTCAAAGAACAAACGAGTGATGACTGTTGGCCGGCGTAGTTCGATGCTTCATGGTGCCAACAGTGGGGACCTGCTGCTTCGCGGAATCGCTGCCAACCTGATCGGATTCCTCCTGGTTCTGGCGGTTTACGGCACGTTCATGTTCGTGTCAGGCGTGATGCGCAATGATTGGAGCCAGCCGCCACTGATGGTCCGCTTCGGATTCCCTTTGGCCATGTGGATAACCACCGGGTATTTTACGGTATTCCGCTTCTTGAGCTATCTCGATGCCCGCATTCGGCAAGAGGGTTGGGAAGTGGAGTTGCGTTTACGGGCTGAAGCCGCGCGACTAGCTGGAGACTTGGCGCATCACCAATCCAGGGTTTGACCTTCGAGAAGACGAAACGACAACGATGAATTCGACGCATTTTCAGTTGCGGCTCATGGCAACCCGAAGCGTAAGGGGACTCCGGTGTGCCCTCGCTCACGCTTCGGGTTACCCTGCTTCGACTCGATGTCTGCGCCATGCAAAGCCGCTGCTCCTCGCGTTGTCGCTTCTGTTTGTATTCGCGTCGTCATCGTCTGCGGAGACGCTACAAGGTCAGCGGGCGGTTGAAGCAGGGCGAGAGGCGTTGACCAGCGGGCCCAATTACCCGTGGTACGATGAGGAGGGTGACGGCATACGGCGTGTCGACGTCGAGCCACCGAGGGACGCGGCAGCTCACCGCGGGTCGAAATGGCAGGCCAAACCGGCCCAGACTCAATCCACCGGAGATTGGTCTTGGCTTACCGAATTATTCCAGGTGTTCGGGCAGATCCTGAAATGGTTGCTCTGGGCGGGAATCATCACCGTGTTTGGTTTGCTCATTTTCTTGCTCGTCCGAGCGTTCATGAACACGGGGGCACAGTCGGGTGCCTCATCAGAAGAGACCGAAAAGGACGATGCGCGTACCGAGGAGGATTTGATCGAGAGCCTTCCGTTCCAGGTGAAGCGTCCTCGAGGCGATTTGTTAGCTGAGGCACGCCACCACTACGAGCAAGGGAACTACGGCGAGGCGATCATCTATCTGTTCAGCTACCAGCTGGTCCAGATGGATAGACATGACGTTATCCGGCTGACACGTGGCAAGACGAACCGCCAGTATCTTCGCGAAGTTTGGCCACGCCCGGGCTTGCGTGGCATGTTCGAGCGAACCATGGTTGCGTTCGAAGATGTCTTTTTCGGTCACCATCCGCTGGACCGCGAGGGCTTTGAATCGTGCTGGTCGAAGTTGGACGAATTCCATGAACGCGTTGAGCAGGCAGCGGTCTGATGATACCACAGAGCAAAACCCGCCGACTGCAACGTCTGCTTTGTGTGTGCGCCGTGCCGATAGTTCTTGCCGTGGCCGGATGCGGCGTAAAGGAGATCGACGATACTTATGGAAAACGGCGTGGGGCGCAAGGTGGCGCTAGCGTCAACGGTACGGCCGTGCTGGCGGAGATGTTTGAGGAAGCCGGTCACAGCATAACAACCAGACGTTACCTCTCACCCAGCCTCAAGAAGGGGCACGACATCATCGTCTGGGCTCCAAATGATTTTGAACCGCCAACGGACGACGTTCAGGACTTTCTGGAAGACTGGCTGTACGAAGGCGAAGGCCGGACCTTGATCTATATTGGGCGGGACTACGACGCGACCATTACCTATTGGGACAAGGTGCAGCCTACGGCACCGCCCGATCAAGCGGTCGAGGTGGCACGTCGGCTGGCCAAAGCGAGGGCCGACTACAACAAGCAACGATCCGGGCTCACGGATGACGACGGCTGTCGCTGGTTCGATGCTCGCCGTGACGATCCAAAACGTCTTGTGGGAAAAGGGGCAAAGACGCCCACAGACCTTGGCGGAACCTGGGCTAATGATCGATCGATTGATCAATCTGCCCTTGAAATCGAAATCCAGGGGCGTCTGGACGCCCCATCTAGTCAGCCTCACGGCACGCTTGGCCACCCCATGCGATCGGAAAAACTGTTGAGTGTCGACAAGGACGTGCTAGTGCGTCGAATCACTTGCGACGATTGGGATGAAGGACAAATCATCGTCGTGACGAACGGTTCCTTCCTGCTTAATCTACCGCTTGTCGAAGAAGAGCATCGGAAGCTCGCAGGGAAACTGATCGCTGAATGCGGTCCCCCAAGCAGTGCCGTCTTCTTGGAGAGCGACCCCATGGGACCAATAGTGTTCGACCAGGAACCCGGTGATAGTCAACCCACGGGCATGGAGGCGTTTACCGTATGGCCGATCGGCGCGATCTTGTTGCACTTCGTGCTCTTGGGCATTCTCTACGTCTTCGCACGGGCTGCCATTTTCGGCCGTCCCCATGAGTTGCCCCCGGAAGCGGCATCCGATTTTGGCAGGCACATCCATGCGCTTGGCGAATTGCTGGCCCGTACTCAGGACCGCAAATACGCAAGAGAACGCCTGACGCACTACCACGAGAAAGTGAAGCGGGATTCTGGGGGGAGTTCTGAAAGCGGCTCTGCCACGAATTAGGCGTGCGGCAACCGTCTAGGACGCGTCTTCTGGTTGAGCGCGTTCCGCCGTTTCGCGCGAGTTGGGCATCGCCATGGCAGCCAACGCTGTTCGCAAAAACAGCCACAACGTATGCACTCCGGTCATCGCTGCGGCGATAAAGCAGACTACCATCCCGGCGTATGCGACTCCGTGACCGGTACGCATCGACCAGACCAGCATCAATCCGCCACAAACCAACTCGACAAGCAACAGAGGAATCCTTCCCATTGCACTCTTTGCTGTCCGGCTCTTGTCGCATGTCTCAATGGCATTCTGCGCCGAAGCATTGGCTAGTTCTCGCAACGCTGCCATATTCGAGCCCCGTTCGGGCGCGGAATTGCGCGGCGTGTATTCCTCTTTGTCGCCGGATACAGTGAGAGCCGTTGGCTCGGGCGCTGGCGAGTCGGTCGGCCCTTCCGTCTTTGGCTCTGCCTCGGGTGGCTGGGGTACGATCGCGGACGATGGCGCAGGCTCTGTGATGGGTGAGTTGCCTCCGTCGCCGGTTTCAGCGCTGGACGATGCTGCCTCGTCGCTACCGTCAACACGCTGAAGTAGGCGGTTCATGTAATCCGCGATCGAAGAATCCGAGTCCTCTTGCTGATCCTGGTATTGAAGGAGCCAACTTGGCGGTTGCGGCGGCGGAGCCGTGTTCTCGTCTGTGTCTCGCGAATCACCCTGATCGCAGTCTTCCATCAGGTAGGAAGGGGTGGGACTCGCCTGATCCCCCACCGAGATTGCATCGGCCGATTCTTCATCAATTGTGTCGCACCGATCGAACGAGTCGGACTCGATGTCCGGTTGATGAAGGTGCGAATTGTCGTGTTCTTGCCACAGTGGCGTCTCTTCCTGCTCCAATTCCCCGTGGCTTTCCACCGTTTCCACCTTGTCTTCCATACCGTAAGAAGGATCGGCTATGCACTGCTCCTCCACCGGTATCGCGTTGACCGTTTCACCGTGGCTTGTCTCACCCATGTCAAATGCGTCTGAGGCTAGGTCCGACTGCTCAAGGAACGCCCCGTTCTCTTCCGGCCACTGCGATTCCTCTCCCCGACCAAATTCCTCTTCACTCTCGGCCGGTTCCACGCAATCCTCCGTCACGTAGGCAGTTTCAGCGGTATCCAGTTCGTTTACCAGCATCGCGCTGGTCGGTTCTTCGTCGCTTCCGTGCAAGGCGCGGATCGTGTCCGAGCCGTAGGCAGGCTGTTCGATGAACGAACCACTGTCCTCCGGCCACTGTGCTTCATCTCGCTGATCCATCCCTTCATCCTTCTCGCTCGTTTCGATCTCGCTGTTAAGGAAACGATCGAATCGGGATTGCGGTCCGTCGTCCTCTGGCAGACTTTCGTCGCCGTGATCCGATGGGTCTACGATCTCCTCATGGTGCAATGTCACATCTTCTTCAGGTAACGCATCCAGGTTCGCCGCTGCGGCTTCGACTACTGCCTGTAGCTGTTGCAGCTCTTCAAGCCATGCGTCGTGTTCTACCTGGCGTGACTGCTGGAATTCGTCGAATTGCTTCGTTAGGCCTGTTAGTGTCTCCTGGTATTCGGCCATTTCCGACTCCCAGCGGCTCCGCTCGTCTTGCCAGATTTTCCGCTCCTGTTGAAGGCAGGCTACCTCTTGGCTCAAGCCCTCGCACATCTCCTGCCATGTTGTCTCGATGGCCTGGAGTCGGTCCGCCATTTGCCGGGCAGGTTCGTCGGGTGTCTGCTCTACCTGATGGGGCGAGGTCTCCGTGAACCCAGAGGGCAGTGCATTGTCCTCGATCACCTCCAACTCGACGGGGCCAATCATGAGGCGGTCGCCGATCTTTAGATGCGAGTCCAGGAACGCTTCGCCATTCAGCAAAATGCCGTCAGCCCATCGGCGGACCAGACTGCCGTTGCTTCCGCGCAGAATCACACATTGAACGGCGCGAACATGATCGTCGAAAATCCGATATGTGCATGCGGCGTCCGATCCGATAGTCGCTTTTCTCTCGCCCAGCCGTACGATCTCTCCACCCGTAGGACCGCCGTGGACCCTAAGTACCAAATCTTTCAAGGCACAACCTGACCCACTGGCTTGTTCAGTAACAATGGCTTCCATCTGAGCCCTTCCCCTCCTTACAAACCATATCCACAGAGTTCCTAGTGAGCAGAACGCGTAACTGGATATAGCTCACCCTTGAGACGTAGGCAAAAAGCCACCGCACTAAAATTCCGTTGGCGCGGTGCAGGCGGTTGTGAGGCTAAGCT
>CAZUAH010000030.1:0-50822 GCA_964617665.1 uncultured Pirellulaceae bacterium | reverse complement strand
CGCGGAGATCGGCCCCGCTGAGATCGGCCTCGCGGAGATCGGCCCCGCGGAGATCGGCCTGCTTCCCTGTCGTGTTGTCTCTCAACCATTGGCTATGTTCTGCGCGGACGGCCTCTAAGTCAATCGACTTCGATCCATCCGTCGTCGAATTCGTCATCGTACTCCTCCTCGGGTTCGTCCTCAGGCGAGGACAGTTTCCAGTAATCGTAGTCGGAAATGGGGCCAATGCCGCTCATGGCGTCTCATCCACGTATGCAGCATGAACGCGAGCGTAGGCGTCCGCTAGTCCGTCGAGCTTATTGCCAAAAGGCACAACGATGGCCGCGGAGTCGCGCCACACCGCCTTCCATTCGATCACCACTGACGCCACTTCATTCGCAAGCCGCTGCTCTGCGTGTCGTATTCGCAATTTGCGTGAGCATCCGCACTTGGCACAGTCGTGGTCGAGGGGTAATCGTGTCTTCGTCATGTCGGACCTCCAATCCTGGTGAAAGCCTGCCGCCCTGGGCGTCGTGCCCGAGACGGCAGCACTTCCGTGCTATCGGCCGGCTCCGCCGGTCATTTCCTTGGGGGACTACATTCCTGCGGCGATCGAATACACGGCGACCGCAAGTGCGCAGGCGAGAAACAACACGTCAATTGCCTTTCGCATCGCCAGCCTCCGATTCAAAACGCGACGGCGGCCAGCCATCCTGTGTCCGTACCGCCGCCGCTGGAGCCACAGCGCGTGGAGTTCCCTCGTGGAGAGGCGCCGGGCTACGTTCGTTGCTAGATAGGTCTTGCTGACCATTTGGGAACTCCACTTCCTAATGATGTTTGGATTCTACACCGTTGGTCGTTGGTGTCAAGCGGAAATTGTGGATGCCGGGCGGATATTACGGAATAGTTTTCCGTATTACTGAGAACGCCAGAGGGGGTAGATTACTCTACCTGAACGCTGGTCGTGCGTGGATCGACCTCCACGCCCCACTCGCCCTGATTGCTGTAGCTCGCATCGCCGACGTGCTCGACCTTGATTGCGGTCGTGGCCATTACCCGGCAGCCTGCCCCGTGGAGAGACCGCGAGAAAAACCAGTCCTCCGGCTCGACCTCGGGCTGCCACGTATTCCGCTCGTCGTCCCACCGCACGCGATCGTTGATCGTGAAGAATGATTTCAGGCAGCCGCTATCGTCTACCGCCGTACACCACGGTTTGCGAACGTCGGCAATCCAGCAACCGGTATTGACCAGTAGCGGCTGGCCAGCGTACCCAATATCCGTGGCGGTGAAAACTTCCGGGAACGTGCAGACTTCGCGAATCGTGAATCGCTTTTCCGGCTCCCACGTCTTGTCGTTGTAGCTGATGCCCGTCGACGTCGTGCCTTCGTTTCCCTTCAGCGGAATGACTACGGAAAGAACGTCCGCCTCATGTTCAGTCGACAAGTCAATCAGCTTGTCGAGCCAGTACGGTTCCGGCGCTACGTCAGAGTGCAGCATCGCAAAGTGCGTCACCTTGCCCTGTGCGGCGTAATTCAACGCGGTAGACCAGAGCGTGTTGAAGCCACGCGCGAGAAGGCTCGACCCTACGGACAGGAAGGCTATCCCGTAGGGCCGAGCCGTCATTTGACTATAGAAGCGTTTCGCAGCGAGTGCGTCAATCTCTCTCTTGTGGCGAGGCATCGCCAAGAACACAACGGTTTCCGATGATTCCATTTTGATTCCTTTTCGATTCCTTTTGATTCCTGGTTACAATCACGTGAACGTTATCGCGTCAGTTTTGCCGACGGCCAACGCTCCGTTCGGTAGGACCGCAACGGGGTACCACGTACCGGTGCCCGTTTCGGTAATGTTCATATTGAACACGCCGATGGCGTTCGTGATGAACCGAAGGACGATGTCCGCATTCGGCTCTGCGGCAATCTTTCCGATCGTACTCGCTGCGATACCGCCATTCGGTGCCGTACCGATATTCAACCCGGTGCTATCGTTGGCAACGTAGAAGTCGATCTGCACGGCGTGGTCAAGAGCGGCGCCACCGGTATCCTTGATCGCCCCCTGTACGTTGATGACGTCGACCGCTTCGTTGCCGACCGTCCACGTCACCGACGCTGGTTGATTGTCCAGCAGGTTAATCTCGCTCGACGTCGCGGTTACCCCGTCCATGATGTTCAATTCCGCGGCCGTGGCCGTGACCCCGTCGAGGATATTCAATTCGGTGGCGGTGGCCGTGACCTGCGTACCACCGATATCCCAGACGGCGCCAGCGTCGATCGTGAATGCCTCCCAGACCTTCGCCCTCGCAAGGGATGCGTTGTGTCCCATGGTCAATCCTTTCGGTTTTCTTCGCCTACTTGCCCCAGAGTTCAATCACCAGAATACCAGCCGTGTAGGTGGTATTGGAGTCTCCGGTGCCGGCGACCAAGTACAGGTAATCATCGGCCGGGGGAAACGCGGTCAACGGAATGACCGACCCGGCCACGAGGTTGCCGGAATTGCACAACTGCGTGGCACTGCCGCTGTCCGCCGTGTCGATATTGGCATCTTCTGTCCCGGTAGCCAAGTCGCCGGAGTACAGGTCGATGTCATCGTCACCGGTGGAGGTGGCTTCCAGGCACCGAAGTTGCCCGGCGAAGATCGTACCGTTCCGGGCGGCGGTGATCTGGCCAAGGGCACAATCCGCCGTGTCGGCCTGCCCAATGATGTCGGCCGCCGTACCACCGCTGTTGAGCCCATCGATATCAATCACGATGACGGTGTGGAATAGCGTGCCGACTTTCGTAACGCTACTGGCGAAGTTGTCGGCACCGCCGGTAATTCCGGCGCCCGCCGTCGTCGCCATATCGTTGAGAATGTTTCCATCAAGTTGATTCAACTCGGATGACGTGGCCGTGACTCCATCCAAGATATTCAATTCCGCGGCCGTGGCCGTGACCGCCGTACCGGCGATTGCCAGCGACGCACCAGAAACTACGTCCATGGCGACGTGGACGTTGACGATATCGAGTTCTGCATTGTAACCCATGGGAAACTCCCTTACGTTGTCGGTTGCTTCCGCTTGTACGGAAACCTTCGGTTAAGTGCCGCCTGCCGTTTCTTGCAGCCGCCACACGGTTTGATTCCAAGTGAGCTGGTCACCTTCGCTATTGTATCCCCTAGGCCGCGGCTTGGCGACTTGGGGCAATTGTGCCGTGGTGGAGTCGGCTGCGACCCGGGGTGCTGCCAGCCGCATCGCGTGCATATCCACGGTGGGCCGGTATCAAACATGCAGTCAATCACGGCGAGGTCACCTCGGGCGGGTCGGTCATAAGGCATCGCGTGCCGGCCGTCGCGGCCGTATCCAGCGCTTGACTCGACCATGCTGTGCAGTCAACTTCGCTGGCAGTCCACTCTTTGTAGCCAGCGGTTATCTTCTGTTCAAAGGCACTGCTTCCGTCCGTATTGAATCCAAAATACAATCGCACCTTGTCCGGCGTACCGGGCGTGTACGCCAGCCTGATAATCAGGTAATCCGCCTCGCAGATCGTAGAGCCGAATCCGTACCGCCAGTAGCACCACGTCTGTGTCGGGCTGAATTCGTCGTGTATTTCGCAGCGGACGTAATCCACTGTGTACGTATCGTCCAGATCGTTGCAATCGGCGCAACCGAATGGCGCTATCTCTGCGTTAATGAGAACATCAAGAGTCGCTGGCACCGTACTTGAACACGGACACTTACAGCAATTGCACGGATACCAGCCGAATCCGAGCGGGCGTGGAACCCACAGCCACGGAAGCCAAAGCGGTGACCTTCTATTGCGTCGCATCAGTCTGGGCACTCCATTTGCCAGATGCGATAGTACCCCAGCTTCGGGTAGAATCGTGCGATCCCCTTGTCGTCGTCGTCGCCCTTGAATAGATAAGTATCAGCCGTCGACGTCAGCTTATTGTAGATCGTCAGCCCGTCGCCTCCGGGGTCCGGGTCGTATCCATCATCGTAGCTGTCGACCGTCACGGCTACCGTCTCGTCGGACGTGTCGAAGCCGGAAGCGTTGTCTACAGAGAATTCGATTACCTTGGCCATCCAGTCGAGTTCGATGATCTCCCAGCGATCGCCGCCCGCCGCAATCCCAACATCATGCGGCTTAACAGCCCACCCCCTGCCGCCCCGGGCACTGGCCGCATAAGCGCGGCCGTGACGGACGCCGGACAGGTCGATCAGCTTGAATTCGGTGGACGTGTCGGCCGCGTAATCTTCTTCCGTGTCTGACCAGTATAGACCGTATCCATTGCACGTCGTCGGCGTATCGTCACTACTGGGGCTCAAAACCGTTGACAACTCAAACCGCAGAAAGATGAATGGCACCGGAGGCGTTTCGGGTTGCTCGCCTTGCACGAGAAACCGGCGTTGAGCTTCCACCCAATGCGTAGCAGCAGCGATACGGTCGCCCGCCTTGGTGCTGATCGTCTGGTAGCTATCCTGCGGCATGATTTCCTAGTCGATTGCCGAAAGCGAGATAGTCTGGTTTGCCCCGATCTGAAGCGTCACGTCATCCAGGTCGCATTGCTCTAGGTCGATGCCGTTAGTCCACGTAACCGTAGCGTTCGGGTCGTATAGGAACGTGCCGGCGTACACGTTCGCATTCGCCACGGTCCGGGCGTTGCTGTCGCGACGGAAGTCCAGCGTCGACGCACTCAGGACGTTGATCGTCGTTGCCGTCCCGCTGCTGTCGTAATAGCACGTCGCACCGTCGGTCAGCGTCAACGTCGTGACGGTCGCGGTTCCGCCGATCGTAAGCGTGCTGCCGCGAGCCGTAACGGTCGTCGTGGTGCACTCCAGGTCAACGCTACCGGCCGTCTGGTCGATCGTGCCGATACCGCCGGTGATCCCCGATCCGATGTAGACCGTAGAATCACTGGATGGCGTTGTGATGTAGGTCACGTTCAGCACGTCGACTTCGGCGGTTTCGCCGGCGAAGAATGCCACCCCGACCGTGCCGCGGTTGACATTCAGGGTTGTCGTGTTCGATTGCGTGCCAGTCGTAATCAGCAACGGCGGCACGCCATCTTCTGCGGCTACGCCCGTCTTGTAAACGCTGATCGTCAGGTTGCCTGCTAGGATGCCAGTCCCAAGCTTGATCCGCCCGCTACCATCGCCTTCACCCTCGCCGATCTTGACTGACGTAACGGCCGTTTTCAGGTCAAGCTCCGTCGGCAGGTATTCAGCATAACCTCCGCTGTTATCGCGAGGCAAACCGATGTGCCCAGTGAAGTTTGCCTTGACTGCCAGACTGGCGATTGCGTTGGCCTGATCTAGTCCGTACAGGCAAGACGTGGTCGAATTCTCGAAGACCACATCATCACCACCGGCTGGCACGGCGCCAGAACTCCAGTTGTCGGCATTGTCCCAACTATTCGGACTGCTAATTGCCGTGACCGATGCCTTTACGAAGGTCTGGGCATCGGCCGCCACGCCTCCGGCTTCAGTTGTCGATACGGTAATCGTGAACGGTACTCCCGCCGTTACGGCCGTAAAGGTAATGTGCATCGTATCGTCGGTTGCCGTAATCGTGCTGGCTTCGGGGAGCCCTGAAGCGTCCCATGCGGCTTTGACGGCGGCCGTTACATCGGCCACGGTAGTTCCACCGGCTATAGCGCTAACGTCTTTTCCATTGATCGTGACAATGAAGACGTCGTCGGCTTCAATCGTGCCGCCTGGCGTGGCCTTGTCGACTTGCTTGATCGACGCCGCGCCGCCTTCCCATACTACTGTGGCCATGATCGGTCCCTTTCTACGGCAGCATTAGAGGAGCAAATGCCACTTCATCGTATGCCTTGAATTCCAGCCAATCCGTTGTCCCCTTCGGCCCGTCCCACAATTGACCGTCTGCGCGGAGTTTCACAAGCTGGCCCGTCGCTACGCCATTCTTGTCCTTCGCCAACGTAGGCAAGATCGCCGCGGCGTTCTCGAAGTATTTTAGCCCGACGTGCGGAATCCGCAACGGGTTCCACGGTTCGCGGCCAAGGATGAACGTGTACCGTACCGACCAGAATACCTGTCCATTGTCTGCCTCTTCGGTCGCCGATATATCGTCAACGTACCACCGCTTGGGCGGATACCCGAACCACCGATCGGCATTCGTGGAGTCGATGTACCTAAAGAAACGCGACGGCAGGAATCCCAATTCGTTCCGTGTAATCGTCAATGAAAGCAGCGACTCAGGAATCGGCGGTGGCGGGTTCAGCAGTTCGCCGACTGCGTTGTCGAATAGCTTATTCGCCTTATCGGACGGCTTCGTTGTTTCCCTTTTGACGGTCGACCACGAAAGTACAGGCGGGCGATCCAGCGGGTTGTCATGCAGTACGCCGGCCTGGTCCAGCGGATTGAACGCCGAAGAGTAGTTGGCCGTGACCAGCCACACCCTCTGGTCTACCTGCGCCACATCGACGCCGGTGCATCGAGCCGTGGTGTCAACGTCGCCAGCGAACTGATAGACCGACCCACGCTTTGGACACCTGATATCCCTGCGTATCAGATTAGGGCCATCCGACGCATTGTTGGTCACTACGTGATATTCGGCAACGTAAGTCCGGACAATATCGCTCTCTGACGACTCTTGGCCTCCGTGCTTCGGAACAAACCTTACAACGCTCATCTCAGATCAAGCTCCTTGTTTGTCGGTCGTGTGTTCTGCTCGATCTTTTCAAGTAGCCGACGCTCCGTTTCTTGGGCTGCGATTCGATTGTCGATATCTGCGATCAGCGATGCTGCCAAGGACGACCCGCGAGTTGCCAGACCAGACGGTTGGGCGAAACCAAACGCACTCGACATATCACGTGCGCCTCCAATTGGCTGGAGGTTTCCGAATTGTCCAAACCAGTCGAACATACGACGCAGCCTTGTCGCCCGCATTGCCAGCAGCGTGGGCGCCAGGTTTTCTGACAGCTTAGCGACGCCGCTTTTCGTGCCTCCGAATACGTTGTCAAACAGGTCATCGGTAAAATTCAGGAACTTGCGATTCGCTTTTGCCTCTACGCCTCTCACGCTACTTTCCGGACGCGGGCCGAAACTACCGGTTTCTCCGCGAAACAGCTTGCCCGCTTCATCGGCAACGGCCTTTGCAATATCCCTATCCTTTTGGCTGAATATGCCTCGTAGCGCGTATCCCATTGCGGCGACTTGGTGGAATGCTCCCTGAAATCCCTTGATCGAACGATCTAGCACCGGCACGCTCCGTCCTATAGCCCCGCTAAGCGTATCCTTCAGATTCTCGATAGCTTGCTTTGCGTTCTCTGCGGAGCGCACTGTTTCCTCATCCAGGACCTTGCCGAGATTGCGTGCCTCTTTTGCCATGTTAGCGAGGCCGTCCGCACCAAGCGCCATAGTGTTAACCAACGCAACGCCTTCACTATCGAAGATGGCTGCCGCAACCCGGACTTTGTCATACTGTGTCGCAAGTTCGTTGATCCTTTCTGATATCTGAACGAACGCCCTATCTGGAGCAAGCTTCGCAAGCTGCCCCGGATCTAGTCGCAATTCCTCCAGCACCTTTACGGCTTCGCCTGTGCCGGCAGATGCCTGGCCAATTCTCTTGACCATTCTTTGCAGGCCCATTTCCAACGTCTGGATCGATACGCCGGTAGCGCCGGCTGCGTGTCGAAGTTCCTGCAACTGTTCGATATTGATTCCGAGACGATCCGACGTTTTCCCGAGCGCGTCCAGAAGATCAATCTGCCGCTGGACCATGAAGCCAAGACCGCCTATTGTCGCGATGCCTCCAAGGCTTCCGCCGAATTGCTTAATTGCAGTGCTCGCACTCTTGGCTGCCTTTTGGAATCGCGACAGATCGCCGGTAGACTTCTTCATCCCGGAAGCAAACTTGCCGATGTTTGCCACTAGATCGATCCGAAGTTGTCCGACTGCTGCTGGCATGACTACTCTCTATTGCTCCGGTCCTTCGCTTCTTTTGCCTTGCGGTGCCGTTCATTGATGCGTTGTGCCACCGCTTCCATTTCCTCTTGCGTCTGCTGTCGGGCGCCCGGTCCGTTGACTCCCATAACGAACTTGTCGGGCGACGGTGGCTTGGACCCCTTCTTCAAGTGCGGCACAAGGGATGCGGATGCTACTACGCCCGCCCGCAGGTCGGCCCGCTGTTCGTCCCACGGGTCCAGCTTGTATGCGATCTCCTGCTCGGCAAGTTCTTCATAGGTGATCCGCTGGTACAATTCACGTCTTGACGGCATCCCGCACGTCCGGGCCAACAGCAGGTGAAACCGCAGGTCGGCCCGGTCAGTTAGTTTTTTTCCATCGTGTCCCGAGATTCCAGAGTCATCGTGTTGAAGCTACGGGCTTCTTCGATGATCTGTAGTAGCACGTCGGGATCGCGTCCGCCTAGGATGCGGCGATCTTCTTCGCTCTTGTCGTCGAAGCTTCGTTCGCCGTTCTCCTCGACGATCACGAACGCCGAAAACCAGACCAGGAATTCGTCGTCGCTTGCGCCAGAGTCTTCGGCGATCTTAGCAACCCGCATCACTTCGTCGGCCGTCAACTTGCGCACCCAGACGCACGGCGCGTCGGGTCCCCATTCGGGCGTTTCGACCTTCCGTACCTTGGCCTTATTTTTCACGTTGGCGATCTGATCTCTTAGTCCCATGATTCCACGATTCCTTCTGAGGTGTGCGCCCCGTTGGTTGTTATGCGTTGTACGGCTTGGCCGTGACGCTGGTTGTCTTGGCACCGTCGATACCGCCGCCCGGGCTGATCGCTGTAATGACGGCATTCGCGAACGATCCCCAGTTGTCGGCGCCGACCCCACCCCACTCGACAACGGTGGCGCCGGTATCACCAAGCGCTATCGTCCCCGGTGGAATTCCGACGACTTCCCAAGTGATGGTTTCGTCGGTAATACCCGGCTCGTACGTGTGTTCGCTATCGGCAGCTCCGGTGACGTCGACTTCGGCAGCCGTCCCATCGTAGTTCGCAGACACAAGCGGCGTCTGGCCGTTGTCGTCGAAGCTGACGGTCGTTGCGTTGAATCCATCGGGCATGGTATTGGCTCCTGTTCAGTTGTCGCCGTGCGTTACGTCGCCACGCTTGGCCGGAAAGTCAGGGAACTTGTGATCGGTTGGTCGACCGAACCGCTGATCGACAACCCCGTGATGGCCGCCGGGTCGGATAGCGTGCCCTCTGTGCCGTCGTCTGCCCATTCTACAGCCAGCGCGCCCTTGTCGCCGACAGCGATATTCGTTGAGTCATCGCTTTCGTTGGCAGGGACGCCGGCCAGATCGACTGTCGTCGTGCTATCGGGCAATCCGGATTCAAACACGTGCGTTGAATCAGACGAACCGGTAACGTCGATTTCCGCGGCCGTGCCTTCGTCCGACAGGTTCGTAATCGTCCCGAGAGTAGCTGCGGTGTTATCACCCTCGGGGTTCCACGTGGCGGTCAAGCCATTGAAGCCATTGTCGGCCATTGGTCTTTCTCCGTGTTAGGTGTACTGAATGAAGAAGTCCATTGTCACGGCTTCTACATCCGGCCCCTCTTGTCCCTGCGGGGTTGCTTGCGGTAGATCCGATTCCCCGTGCTTGTGGCACATTCCGATATCGGGCGACTCCGTATCGTCCGTCCAACCCTTCAATGCTGTAGCTACAGCAGCCGCCAGTCCCTTCGCGGCAGTGTACGTTGCACCGAAGCAGTTCACCTGCACCGTGCAGAACTCCGTATCGACTTGTCCGGTCGAATGGTTGATCGGTGTGGTGGCGACACGCTGATAGGTGATGGCCGGCAACGCTGTTCCCTGATAGCGCCCGATCGGATATATACGTGCATCGTTCCCGGTGCCGATCAAGTCCGTGACGGCACTCGTTGCTTTCAGCTTCACTACCATTCGACGCTCGGGCATTATCCGCGTCGCCGCCGAAACTTGGCGGCTTCCTCTTTGATGTTCTTTTTGAGCCGTTCGGTTATCAATCGAAACGCTCGCCCGCTCTGTTGGAACGCCGGCCGCATGAATGGCCTCGCCGGAACCGCCCTGGCGCGTTTGCCGATAAACACGCCCTCCGGTGTCCGCATGATTCGTTTCTCCGTCGGCGTAACCGCCACACGGCCACGCTCGACAAGGTGCCCGTAGTTGCCGGGGTCGACGTGTACCAATGTCGCCCCTTCCGCCTTAAACTTGGCGATTGACTTTTTCCCGACGCCGCGGAGTTTGCCGGCTTTGGTTCGCCGGAAAGTCCGTTTCATATGCGTTGGCCCGATTACCACAAGGCGCGTATCCCTGGCCTTCCGTTTCGCGGCGCGTGCCTTGATGCTCTTTTTCAATAGCCCGGTCTCGCCGACCGGCGCAGCCGATCGGGCGGCCGCCAGGATCGGCGAAGCGCCTTTCATCAGCGCCGGCCGAAGTACCCTTGCTCGCACGAACTTCGGTAGCCGAGCGAACATGGCCATCAGTTTCTTGTCGCCGGACAAGCGAATCCGTGCACCACCCGACATTGTTGACGTGACGGCCATCTACTCTTGCTCCACGCAGGCTAAGACCAATTCCCGGTCGCGCTCGTCCGTGTTCTGGACTCCGGCAATATCCAGGTACCGTGACCCAAACTTGATTCGCATATCCACCGTCACCCCGCTATCGTATTCGATCTTCACGACGTGGGTTACTTCTTCCCTTGTCTGCTGTGCCCGCTCGACCTCTCGGCTTCCCTGTGAATCGATCCCCGCCCATACGCCCGTCGCGTAGTTCGACCAGGACGTAGTCCGTTCGCTATACGCGTCCGGGTTGCTTGCCGTCGGCTGTTCAATCGTAACGGCGTGTCGTCGTTCTCCTATCCGGTGGACCATCATTCCCCCGTCCTAGTAAGTCGCACCTTGTACGGGGCTAACAGGGCCATGGTCGCGTTATCCGTCGGAAGCTTCGTGGCAGAACCATTGACAACCGTTTCCGGGAATTCCCACATATCGGCAACCATCATCTTGATCGCATGACGCAGCCCCTCGGGTACACTTGCACCGGCGGCCCCATATCCACAGACGCACCGAATCACGATATCATCCGTGTGCCCGCGGAAGTCAGCAGGCCAAGTTTGGTCATGCTTCAACCTCGCGGTGCCCACGCCCCACACCTCGCCCAATTCGTATACGTCGGTTGAAAGTGTCTGGAGCGTGTCGCTGGTATCGTAGTATTTGAAATAGGTGATCGACGAGACGGGCGGCCTCGGCAGGTAGATCGGGCTAGTGAAGCTGTCGTAGTAGAAGTCCCACGTCTGATTGATGAGCGCTCGCCACGTACGATCCTCGACGGCTACCCGGGCTACCTTCTGGTAGGCCTGCAATTCGGTGTCTCGATCTCCGCTGTCACCAGCTACACGCACATGGCGCAGCAGTTCAGCCAACAGGACCGGTTCGAAAAGTGGGGCTGCGGCGAGTGTTTGTTTCATTAGACTACGTCGTCGTCGTATTCATGAATTCCGATGTAGAAGTCGAGTTAGGTTCTGGTCTGCCACGGTCTGTCCTACTGCGGAATGATTGTCACCGTGAACGTGAACTCCGCCGCGGTGCCATTAACGATTACCCAGCGACACCGCCACACAGTTCCCAGCAAGTGACGCACGGAGCCCGAAGCAAGCGTGTCGCTCACGTCGAATGCACCTACCGCACCGGGGGCCACGATCTTGGCCACGTACCGCGCAGCGCCCGCGTTGCCGAGGTGCTGCTCGAAGTGAATCACGTCGAGCCAGTTTGTGCCGTCGAGCTTCGTCTGCACGAAACAGTCGAATGTATCATCTGCCGCTTGTTCGTCTGCCGTGATATCCAACACTGCGGCGAGCGCATCGATCCGTCCGGGGAGTTGGCCGTCATCGATAGTGCCGTTGCCGGTAGCCGTCTCCGCTCCCGACGCATGCAGCAATAGCCGCTGGTCGTAGACTTTGTTCTCTGGCCTTGTCATGCCGTGGATACCTTTCGCTTGGAGCCCTTGCGCTTGCGTGGTTTCGTGACCACATCAACGCGCTTAGGCGGTACCATGTTTGATTGCTTGACGCCCAATGGACGGTCGTTGCCGTCGACCTCTACGGCCCGGCCGCCGTGAATCCAGATATTGGCGGCGCCGTCTTCTACCGTGTAGACTTGCCCGGGCTTCAGTGCTCGGAACCCCTTCAGCATCTTGATTCGCATTTGATTCCCTCCACCACCTTGACGTTGGCCCCGGTCAGTTCGTAGCGTAAAGGGCCGTAGAAAACAAACTCTACGTCAGGACACGCCGTCACAATCGCCTGCGTACACTGCTCGATATACCGTGTGCGTTTCTGGCAGTTGCCGCCGATCTGCGGCTTGTCCCTATCGGCGTAGTTCTCCGCGTGTTGCTTGTATCCGTCCAGCCCAGTAGCTAGCACCCGTTCGGCTCCGTTGTTCACCGCGAATTGCAAGCAGTAGAGGCCGGTGTAGTTCATCGGCGAATACTCGCCGGAAACAAATTCAGTCGCCTTGCGGTGTCGTACCGTCTCTATGAAGGCGTCGTAATGGTCGACACCTCGGTTTCGCATCGCGTCCTGCTTGCGCTTCAGCGTTACCATCTTCGTTCCGCGACACTGAAGCTCGCGGCTTGCGTCATGGTACTCCCTGCAAGCATGCATATCGTAAACGAAAAAGTAGTCCGGCTTCTCAGCGAAACGGATTCCGCCGTTCCCAGCGATCGTCGTGGCCTCTGGACATTCCAGCAATAGACCGGTCGCCCAAAGCCCTGCGGACGGGCCAGCGCCAACCACTATCCATTCGCGAACGGCAGCCATGCTTCCGCCTTCTGTAAGTCCAGGGGGTCATCGATTTCCAGCGATCTTTCCTCCGGCTGCACGTAGAGCACAAGCTTGCCGGAGAATAACGGCCGCGTCTCTACTGGGGCGGGAACGATCATCGCGTACGCCGCGCCGGTTTCTCGGTACCGCGGCGGATTGTCCTGTCGCCGGCCGCGGGTGTAGCCTTCGGGCAGAATCAACTTCGGCTGCCCACTGGCGTCGATCGCCCATTGGTAACCGTGGTCCGGTACTACCGTCATAGCCGACTGTGAATCTGTCGACAGCATGGTGTCAACCAACCCGTCCAGGTCCTCAGCAGCCGTGAAAGGCGACGTGCATTGCATGCACACCAATACGTCGGGGTCGTAGCCCTGCTCGCTGAGCTTGTCCAATGCGTGCCGGAGTACGGGCCACGTACGCACCTCATTGCCGGCAAGGCACTCGGGCCTGGCGAGAACGTCAGCCCCGTACTTCACGGCAACGTTGGCAATCTCCTTGTCTTCTGTCGAGACGACTACCCGCGCAATCGCCTTCGACAATCGTGCCGTGACGACAGCCCTGCCGATCAGCGGTATACCGCCGACTGCGATGAGGTTCTTGCGGGGAATCCCCTCGGAGCCTCCACGCGCAGGAATGATACACAGCACTTCCACGGCAATCCTCCAAGCAAAACCGCACCCGGCCGGAATCACAGCCGGGCACGGACCCCCGCGCGGTTAGACGCGTAGGATATCAGCACAACCGGCAGCGGTTGCCGTAATGGGTGCCTCATGAGCACGCGACAGCCGCGTGACAATCGCACGATAGGTGCCACTTGTGCCGTCACCGGTGGTCATGGCCACGTTCAAGTATCGTTTGCGGCCCTTCAGATCGACCTCGAACTTGAAGACCGTGTTGTCGTCACCCGCAGCCGGCTTCGACGACGTGCTCCCCGCGATGTTGGTCGACGTGCCGTAAACCAGACCGGTAACGTTGGCGTGTCCGGAACCGGCGGTATCCGACTCCGTCACGGCAAGCGTATCTACCTCGATGTCCGTCGCGCCGACGAGAACCGCAATCTCTGCGTACTCCCAACCCAACGTATCGATTTCGGTCGGCGATTCTTCGGTATCCTTGCTGATCGCGGCGGGCGCCAGGGTGAGCAAGTATTTGGCGTTCTGTGCAGGAATCATTTTGTTGTCCTGTTTGTGGTGAGGAGTTACCCGACCGGCACGATGCCGGCCGGGTTATGTGACCGACCGCTACGAAGCGGCGAACGTCAGCATGACCATCGCGCCAGCGTTGGACGTATCACCAACGTCGTGCACGTTGATGTCGTATCGCTGGGTACCGCGAATCGCGAGTTGATCGAACTCGAAGTAACGATCGACGCTCGTGCTCATTGCAATGCCACGCCGGTCGCCCATCGTGGCGGCGAGTTGCAGATCGCCGAAGTAACAGGCGCCGGCCGCCGACGCGTTGTCGGAAAGCGTGCTGTTCATCACCTGAGAAATGATGACCGGAGCACCAAGGAAACTCATCGGCGTCGCTCCGGCGATCATCTCCGCGGTGTTACCTCCGGCCGCTTCCATCAGGCGAGCCATCGACGCAGCGAATCCCGCACGGCTGATGTACCACTTGGCACGCGCCGCAGCGTACTCGGGCAGCGTCCCCACCATGTTGTGGAAATCGGCCAAGTCGAGCGTGCCGAATGTCGTATTGCCCGTGTCGGAATCCACAGTGGTTGCGGTTGCCGTCGTACATTCGGTAATCAGCCCGGAAATCCCACCGTAGGTCGACGTACCGTCGCCGAGGAATCCAGCTTGGTCTTCCTCCAAGGCGAACGTGTAGGCGATCTCGTCGGCCAAGTTGTCGGCCAAGTCGATCACGGAATCTTCGGAGAGCTCGGAACTGTACTTGGACAGAACGGCCAGCTTCTTCGCGACCAACATCACTTGGCTCCAGCCCTTGTCGGACGCCGTAATTTCCTGATTGTCCGTCAAGTAATACGCCGTCAGACCGGATGCACGCCGCGGCACGCTCATAGTGTCCGATGCCATCGGGACAATCTTGGCGTTCTGTCGAAACCGACCGTACTCTTCACGCAGGTCGATTACCGCCGTCTCGAATTCGGTCGGTACAAGAAACCCGCCGAGGTTGTTGTCGCCGGTTCCCATCGCTAGGCCGTGGGTACGGCAATAGTCAATGGCTTTGCCGGTCATGCCCAACTCCCCACCGCCGGCGATAGCCAGCAGAAACATGCCTGAACGGTACGCGTCCAGCTTCGCCTGGGCGCCTTTGAACGATCGGAGCCGTCCGGCGTGGCGGGCATCGAGTCGCTTCCTCTCTCGCGAGAGAGCCTCGTCATCGTCGCCAATGGCTGTGCTCTGACGAGGGACAGCAGGAGACGACGCACGGCCAGCACTGGTGACAGCAAGCCGTTCACGACGGGCGGCGGCCTTTTTGCGGAGTTCCTCATCAGCGTCCAGTGCGTCGATCTGAGATTCCAGATCGGCACACGACGCTTCGAGTTCGTTGCAGCGGGTCCGCTGCTCATCGCTCAGCGGTTGCGGATCTTCGCCGTCGGGCGTGTCCACGATGCCGCTCAGTTCGTCCTGGGCGGCGTTTAGCTTTTGCAGGAGTTCTTTCTTCATTCCTTCGGTCCTCGTTAAGCCAGGACCAAAGGAAACGCCGTTGCGTATGCGGTCCTGGCAAGTGTGGTTCTTGCCAGACGGCTGCACACGCAACGGCGTGATCTTTCCGTCGTTCCAACGTGGTTGAGGCAGCTACGGCTGACCCAATTCACGCCGGCTTGGTTTGTCTGATTCCTATCCTAGACCAGATCAAGCATTCTGGCTAGTCCGGCGATTGCGTCCTTTCCGGTGGCGCCGTTTGGCAATCGCTCGCTTCCTTGCCTTCCAACGACCGGGCTTTATTCGTTTTCCTTCCCGCTCCTCATGGGGAGAATCCCCCGTAGCCGTAGACGTCGCCCGACCCTGTCGCGGTCGGTTTCCGGGTCGTAGTCCTCGGTTGACGTCTCGGTGTCAGGGACTTCGGTAATACCGGTAAGCTGGGGCTCGTGGCCCGGCAAAGAAATCCTGTTGTCAGCACCCCTGGCGCAAGGTGGACACTTTGGCTCAGGCCCGTTGACCGGGCCGTATCGCCTCGCCAGATACCGGTCGCGAAACGCCGTCAGTCGAGCTTCGACAACTTCCCTCGGTTGCCCGGCGAAGACCTTGTCCAGTAGGGCCGCACCCTGCCGTACGGCCGCGTCGGGCAGTCCCGCGAAGTCGACGCCAGAGGCCGCCAGCAGTCCGTCTACGGCGTCCCCCGTATCGACGATATCTGAGGCGTGCAGCTTCAGCGGACGCCACAGGGGCGGCAGGACCTCACCAGAATCGTCAACCATCGGCCGCCCCTTCTTGTCGATCCGGAATTCCTCCTCGTAGCTCAGGACCAGACTGCTGCTCAGTGCGTCGGGGTCCTCTTCGGCGAGGTCCATGACGTACTTGCCGATCGCCCCGGAAGGTGCATTCTCGTCAAGGCTCACGGCTGCCAAGTGAAGATCAGTCCGTACTACGAAAATCTCGTCGTCCTTGCGTTCGCCCAACGAATCGCGAACCGCAATCTTGTCCATCCGTGGTGACTTCACCCGGCCAAGGAATTTCCCCAATCCATCGTTACTCATGTCGGGATGAGTGAAGCGAGACTTCAGCCCGTTGGGGGCCGCCTTCAACGTTTTGATGATTGACCGTAGCGCAGCCTTGTCAAACTCGCCACGGCCGGGCGTCTTGAATGGCCCCTCTTGGGCCACGATCATGCCGCGGAGCACCGCCGCTTCGCGGTCGACGCCAATGAATCGCGCCGCGACCTTCAGGCTGTGCCACTCTGATTCGGCCGGCATCTCACGAACGCCGCCCCGTACCGAGCCATCGGGGGTAACTTCACATACCGTTGCCATGATCGCTTCCTTTCCTGATCGATCGTTCACGCTCGCCCCACTTCAACGTACACGCCTCCACAGAGGCAACTAGCTCGTCTGGTTTGCAGTCTGTCGCTTCTAGTAATTGCCGCTGCGATTCTGCGGTATGCCCCATAGCGAATTCTAGGGCTGCGTCGTCCGGCGGAATAACGTCATCCGAAATAGCAAGCCGCATTTCGATTGCCGGCCGAACGGCGTCCGCAACGGTTGCCGTATGAGCCAGATACCACGTATCGAGCCAGCCGATAAAGCTGTTCGGGTGTTTGGCTGCTCGTCGAGCAGCGTTAGATTCTTTGGTGAGCATTCGACCGGTCGCTTCGGCAAGCGCACGATTCGCAGCCTGTTCGACACGTTGGGCGGCTTGTGACGTGAGCCCGTCCCATCGCATCGCGTCAGGGCTATTGCCCAATCGGCTATTGCCCAATCGGCTATTGCTGCCCTCCCGGCTTCCTTCTGGGTTCTCGTCGCCCCGGGCCCGCGGTGCTTGCGGATCACTGATCCCCTGCACGGCAAGACCGAGTGGTACAAGGTCACGACTGACGAATCGTTGGTCGCCGTCTTCGCCCACGTCGTTCATGTCTTCCAACGCTCGAATGTCGTTAACCGACAGAGCACCGATTCGGAACATCTTCAGGTAGAAATTCGAGCGGGCCGTGTGATCGGCTTGCAAGAACTTACGTGCGTTGAACTTCGCGAAGAACCCGTCGCCGAGTAGTTTGCGATTGACCTCCTGCTCCCATCGCACCATCCACGAGGCCATCGTGTACATGATGAATTCTTTGCCCAACTCGACAACGTTAGAGAATGTCCCGTGCGTCAAGTCGCCGAGAAGGTGCGGAGTAATCCGGTAGGCTCGGGCGATCTCCTCGATGCTGAATCGCCGAGTCTCGATCATCTGAACCGTTGCCGGGTCCATCTGCGTCGCCGCAAACGACGCCCCGCCTTCAAGCAACAACATGCGGTGGCGTTGGCCGTGTTGTGATCGGTCGTCGTTGAATTCCAGCTTGGCCCGTGCATACGCCTCTTCGCTCAGTTCTCCGGGAATAGTCAGCACGCCACGCTGGGCTCCGTCATTCTTGAACACCTCGTTACCGTACCGTTCGGCGCCCTTTCCACCGCCGATAGCTTCGCGCAGAAGACGGATCGGCGAATAGCCAATCAGCCCGTCGAACCCGAACCCGGGAACGTGCAGCATGTTCTCCGCATCCGCTATATCTTCCAGGCCACCTTTGCCATCGCGGAGTTCATACTTGATCTGGCCAGAGTCGTCTCGAAACGGCTTCGTCCTAGACGGCTTCGGCGAGCGCTGCCAAAGTGCCAGGGGTGTTCGGCCGTCGCGGGCACGTTCAATCTCTGCGTAGCCGTTACCCCATGTTCCTAGATGCCCTTGAATTGTCTCACGCCAATTGTAAGACGACGTTTCTTTGTTCGGCTCGTCGTGAATCAGTACGTGGACCGGATGTTCCGGTGCGGGTCGAACGCCACCGTTGGGTAATCGTTGGAATACCCCGAACGGCATCGTAGCGATTGTCTCGGCGAGGACCGTGACGGCAGCTTTGACCGCCGCAAACGAAAGCGCAGTCGTCTCGTTAATCCGCTCACCCGATGACGTCATGCCTCCACCGAGCGCATCGACGAACCAACGGTCCGGATTCGCGGTCCCGGACAGACGCCCACCGAAGAGGCCGGCTATAGCTTCTGCAATCATCTTCTGGCTCCTACTTTCGGTCCGCCGGAAGCTTACTCAAAACCACCGCCAACGCCGTCGCCAAGACCCCGCCCACGATAAGCCCAAACGCTGGCGACAGCCAACAGGCACCGCCAACCACTGAAGTCAATCCAACCACTGCCAATACGTCAAGGGCGATCGTTCTCGTCAGTTTCATTATAGGAACCTTGGGCCGTGCGTTTCATAATGATCCACTTTCGGGCCGCCCTCGCGTATGACGGCAAGCTGGGTTGCCATAACCGCCGTTACGATACCGTCGATCTTCTGCCGCGACTTCGTTTTGTGGGGTTTGATGTTTTTGGCTGCATCCTTGTACACCACGCAGTGCCGCGACATCCAAGTCGCTACCGGGTTGCGCCCGTGACGAATCCGTCCGGTTTCTACGAGCCGCTCGAATTCTTTGCAAGCTCCGCTCATGGTGACTAGCCCCTGACGGTACTCGATCATCGGGACGTTGTCTCTCTCGTATAGCTCTTTTTCGCAAAGCTGCGGGGCATTCCAAGGATCGTAGCCAATGGCCTTGACGTCGTACCGGCCTACGATCCGATCGGGATGCAACTCCGGCATCACCCCGCCTTGATCGTCCAGCATCCGGCCGGATATCTCTCGCCGAATGTAGGCGTAGTCTACCACATTGCCAGGGGTCGCAACCACCCATCCCTCCTTGATCCAATCGCGAAGCGGCACACGCCACTGCTCCTCAAAGCGTTTTACTTTGTCGCCCGGGCACCAGAACCGCCACCAGAGGTCAAGTGTGTCGCCGTCCCACCACGCAAGCGAAAGGGCCGTGAGGTCTCGCGAGGACGACAGGTCGAGCCCGCCCCACGTGGGCTCGCCGAGATGGTCTTCTATCGGATCGCCGCACAAGTCCCACAAGTCCCGGTCAAGCCAGGGGTCTTCAACAGCGTCGGACCACCAATTGCAGATGTACCTTCGGAACTTCCGTATCTTGGCGGGACTCTTCTTTGCCTCATCGCAACGGCTCTGGTGTTTCTCGATCGACCCCAGTGCCCCACAAGCAAGGCTAGGGTTCGCTTCCTTCCAAGCTTCCGGGTCGTCCCACTCTTTGTCGCGGGAAGCCTCAGCAATGAAGGCGAAGTGCGACTGCGAATAGAACTCGTTGGTCGTATCGAGCAAGTCCTTGGCGTAGTCGTACTCCTCAAATCCGATCGTCGTGTCGTCATCGCCTGCCGTGGTAATCATCAGGAATAGCGGCTGGTCCCGGATGATATCTCCGTACATCAGGCCATCGAAATACTGGCGATCCCGCCACACGTGCAACTCGTCGGCAATCAGTAGGTGTGGGTTTTTCCCTTCGACGCCGTCTTTGTCGGAAGACAGCGCCTGAAAGAAACTAGCCGACGGTACGTACGCGATTCGCTTCTGCGAGTCGACGCACGTAACGGCGTCGTGGATGACCGGCGATCGCCTCACCATGCTCGCGCATTTCCGGTAGATGATCCCGGCCTGATCTCGCGACGTGGCTGCGGAATAGCATTCCGCCTCCTCCTCGCCGTCGGCCATCATCATGTAAAGCGGGAGGGCTGAGAGTACCGTAGACTTGCCGGATTTCTTGCCGGTGGTAATGAACGCCTTATCGAATCGGCGTAAGCCGTTCGGTTTCTTCCAGCCAAAGAGCGGCGCCAGCACATCACGAAACCACCACTCGATCAGGATGAATGGCTCCGACCCGCCGCCCTTCGCCGGCAGTTGCAGAAGGTCCATGTAGAATTCGTAGACGCGCACGGCCGAGTAGATATCCGGTCGGCAACCATCGAGCAACGCCCGCTCATCGTTCGGGTGGTCGATCGGCCACGGCCACCCGGACGCGTTCACGTCGAGCTTGATCTGAGCTAGGGTTCGGGCGTTCCGTCGCATATCAGTTCGCCGATTCCGCCCCCGTCTTGAATCGCAACACCGTCGCATCGACAGGTGGGTGCTTACCTGCCTTCCGAATGCCGAATTTCTCCAGCTTCTTTTCCGCCGCCTTACTGGTCGGCGTCGCGTGTATTCCGGTCCGGCTACTCGCCGATAGCCCTAGCTCACGGCTCGCCGCAATAAGCAGCTTCGACAGCATCGAAAACGTGTGGCCCCACGCGGTACCATAGGCAGTCTTCTTGTCGGACACCAAAACGAAACCGCTGTGAAGTGGAATGGCACTGCCTTCCGTTGACTTCTCGAGCGCGTCACGGAATAGCTTGCGGTCGTGGTCATAGTTGACGTACTCATACCAGACATCACAGTAGTGGGCGATCGTCGCTTGGTCGGACGTGCCGAGGGTTCGCATCGCCGACAATTCAGAGCACACGTAATCCCATGTGGCCTTCTTCAAGGGCACCGCCTCGATATGCGGCGGGCACGGCGGCTCACCGACCGTAGGCTGCGGTTCGGCGTCGAGCTTCGCCTTGGCTTCCTTGCTGGGGTTGCCCTTGAGTTTCTTCAGTGCTGCCGGTTCGGGGTTCGGGCCGTATCCCATGGCTATAGCTCCTTTGATTCGGAAAGCGCCGAGGCCTGAATTGCACCGCCCGATACTAGGATATTATCTCTAATGTATTCAGCGATCGCTCGCATGAAGTTGGGCGGGACGCTGTTGCCGATCCGCTGGTATGCTCGTGGGCCCCATATCCAGCCCTCGGGAAAGCTGCCGATTGTGCTGCACTCCGCCAGCGTGAGTTCTCGCTCTATCCCGCCGATTCGCACGATAGGAGGCCGCGTCTTTTCCAGCGTTACACATGGAAGCTCGATCGATCGATAGCTATTGTTGAACTGTTTGTTCTTCACCCCATCACTCAGCTTGCCCCATCCTCGCCGCAGGCCGATGGCCTCACGCAGGCCGATGGCCTCACGCAGGCCGATGGGTCGTGTCTGTGCCCGGGGATGCCCCGGCTCCCGGCCAATGTCCTCTCGCACTCCCACGAATATCAACCGCTGCCGACTCTGCGGCACGTTGTAATACATCGCGTTCAGTACGCGCGCCCGTACCTTGTACCCGCTGACCTTGAGTTCCCGCAAGCACTCCGCGAAAATCCGCTTCATCTTGCCTTTGACCATCCCGCTTACGTTCTCCATCACGAACGCTCGCGGCTGAAGGCCACGTAGCAGCCGGACATACTCACAGAACAACTGATTGCGATCATCGCCGAAGTCACGCTTGCCAGCCGTTGAGAATCCCTGGCACGGTGGGGAGCCGTCCAGGATATCGAGTTCGCCCGGCTCTATCCCGGCGAGTTCGCAGCACTCCTCAACAGTCAGCTTGCCGATGTCGCCGTGATAGATCGGCGTATTCGGAAAGTTCAACCGGTAGGTCGCTACCGCATTGTCATTGAACTCTACGGCCAGCCGGACCTTCCCGCCGGCAAGCTGATAGCCTAGCGACGAACCACCGCAGCCACTGAAGGTGCTGATTACCGTAAAGCTACTTGGGGAACTTATGACCACAGCTTGGGCACTCCATCATTGCTACGTCGTCGGCACATGATTCGTCAAACTCTTTCCCATCGGCATCGGTAGGGAAATGGAATTCGCCGATCCCGTTGATGGCCGCTAGATCATCCAGCAACTGCTGCACGCCTGAATTCTCCGTCTCCAGCCCGTGCAGCAACTCCCCAAGCTTGTCCTTATTCGCTTCCGCCATCGCAGCCAGCGGGTCGAGCGTGGCTAGTATCTTGTCGGCCTCCTCTGCTGTCACGTCCAGAATCAACACCGGTACCTCGGCATCGGGCGTGATATCGGCCCGCAGATGCCCATCGATCAATTCGAGCCCATCGTCGGTTTCGCGAGCCAGCAACGCATCGGCATAGCCGACTTCCTCGAGCACACCGCGCAACGCTTCCTGCTGAGCCTTTGGGTGCTCTCTCCAGTTGCGAGGATTCGCCCGCAACTCTGACGCCTTCACACGCCGCAGTTCCTTGATTCGGTCGCGGATCGGTTCTGTCATGGCTCCTCGAATTCAATCGTCAGTTTGCACCGGCCTCACGCTGCAACCGTGGTTGCAACGTGACTATCGGCCGTGTCACAGCACGCAAGGGGGCCGGGGCCACAATTCCCGGCGTAAAACGCGTGATTGCCGTTCCGGTCTACGCGGGCGCCCAACAGAAGGGACGGGTAGGGGGTGGGTCTTGTCCTCCACGCTAAGTCTTCTTCTCGCCTGGCATCACCGGCAACGGCGCCCAATGGGTCACATCCAGTACGGCACCGCGGTCGTCTACTCCAGTAATTTTTTACGAATGCGTCCGGCCTGCTGACAATCGGCACTCTGCGGCCGTACACGCCGATCGCGACGAAACCGTTTTTGCACCTCACGAGCACGGGAGGCCGCCAACCAAGAGGGCCGACGCCTTCCGTGGGCAATCGATCTCCGACTGGTATCCATTCACTCGCCATCAGCTTTCCTCCCGTGACTGTTCCAGATCGGGAAGCACGTCACGCCTGCATTCTGCGAGGCCCAATATCAATCGGTTGATCGTATCGCCAAAATCAGCCGGTACAAATAGATCCGTAAGCCAGTCGTCTTCATCGCTTCTGAAGTTCATGTGCCGATGCCTCGCATCGTCGTACGCAAACGAAGCAACAAACGTTTCGCCGCAGCCCCATTCGAGTTTCACGCATAGCAGCTTTCCAACGTCCACCCCAAGAAACGGAAGCGAATTGACCCTGAGCACCAATTCACTTGCGGCCCCAGCGATCAATGGCGGACACCGGCACGAATGAATGCACGCGGGGCTACCGCCGACAACGATAGCAAGACCGTTCCGGTGCTGCGACACCAATATGTTGACGCCGTCTGCTTTCTTCGTATAGGCCGGAAATGCCTCGCCCATCGGATTTCGAGTTCCCCACGAGTCGTCGATCGCGGCTGCCCAGTCAATTGATTCCATTGTCTCTCCGTCTCCCATGAATCACCTCATGGCAATCGTGGCACAACCCCGCGTGGTTTCCTCGCTCGTAGAACCCCGGGTCTCTTGGCCCCGTGACCGGTCGCTTGTGGTGCACCAGCGTGGCCCGTGTAGTTCGCCCCGAATCCAGGCACCGGGAGCACAACGGGTGCTGCTGCAGGTACGCCGCCACGAACTTCCGCCAGCGTCGCCCATAGCCGCGTGCGTTGGCGTTTGGGCGACGCTTCTCGAATCGACGCCCCGTACCTTTCGACTGGCCGGGCGGACAGAATGATCGTGGTGTTGTGGTCATCAGGGCAGCAGCTCTCGGTTTCGATGTTCGACCTCTCGCCACCTTTGAAGCTCGCTGACTTCCTGTCGCAATTCGGAATTCGCCTGTGCCAAGTCCTCGACGATCTTCTCCAGCCGTACGACCCGGCCTTCCAGTTCGTCCATCTTCGTGTTGCCTAGCTGCTCTGTCATAGCAACTCCCGTTCAATAGAAGCCGAACATCTCAAGCGCAGCCGTGCCCGTGCTGAACACCTGCGAGACCGGCGCCGGCAGAATGTGAACGAATCCCGCCGCCACGTTAGGCATGGTGACCGTGCTTCCATCGGCGAATTTCACCTTGATGTCGCCTGCCGTACCGCACATCAGCTTGTAGATCACGTGGGAAAGCGCGTCCGTGTCGTGCTTCTCGCTCGTGACGTCGACCACGTTCGGCGTCATCTTGTACATTTCCGAAGCCGCACCACTCATAATATCCTCCGCGGCAAAAGCCATCTCGCCTGGGTTCTCCGCTATCCCGGCGACGATGCCGATGGACACGAAAACCACGTTAGTGTTGGAGCCCGCGTCGATACTGTCGTAAGCGCGGGCGTCGTCCGTCGAACCCGATGCGTCGAGGTCGCCGACGGTCGCGTAATAGATCACTGCCGGCCCCGTACTGGTCAGCGTCCACGCCTCGCCCGGGTCGAGGTCGCGAAGTGCCCCCGCGTCACCGTAGATTCGCGTTGCCCCAGCCGTGGTAATCGTCGAGCCGAGCGTGCCGTTGGCCGTGAGAAGTGCCGAGCCGGCCACCTCGAAGTCGCCGACGGTCGTCTCTAGGTCCTGGCCGTTGACGTCCAACGTGCCGGCCGTATGCGTTATTGATTCGGCCGTTAGCTTGTCTTGTAATTCCCAGGTATCCCCTGTGCCGCTCCAGGACGCCCCCTGGTAGACCTGGATGACGTCGGTGTTGCGAACCGACGTGCCGTCGTTGTCGCCGCTGCCGCTGTCCAGGACTGCCGTGGTGGTCAGCCTGTCGTCGCACTTGTACCAGAGGACTTCGCCGCCGATGGCTGCGGTGGTGCCGGCACCTGCTGCGCGCAGGCTGGCGATGTTCGCGGCGGAGATGACGGACTCGAAATACCTGAAGTCCGCGATGTAGCCATCAAACTCGCGGTCGTGGCCTGCTCGGTCGCCAACAAATGTGTCCGTGGTGGCTGCCAGCGGCGTATCTGTCGCTTGGTCTGCCGTTCCTGACGCCGACCCGTCAATGTAGAAATTCGTGACTCCGGCAGCAGTGCGTGTCACAACTAGGTGATGCCACGTGTTTAGGTCGAGAGAGTTTGTTGCCGAAACCGCCTGCGCCGATGCGTCCCAGTTCACCACCACATTGTCGGCGGCATCATTCACAAAGGCTATCGCCCGGCCGTTGTCGAACAGCCGGCCCCAGCCATTAGCGGCCGGCCCCCAGCTCTTCATGTAGAACCACATCGAAAACGACGCGGCACCAGTCCCGATAATGCCCGTGCCGGGGTCGTGGTCGTCAACGGTCAGGTAGTCCGCCGCCCCATCAAACTCAAACGCCCCGCCAAGCCCACTCGGCAGGAACAGGTCATTCGAGTCGTCGAACGTGGTCGCTTCGAAGGTCTCGCCCAGCGTCGTAATCGTCTTGTACGCCGGGTTCGTCAGGTTCCTATTCCGCACCGCCGTGCCGTTGTTGCCGCCCGAACCGGAATCGGTGACGGCCGTGCTGGCTGCGTATTCGTCGAACTTGTACCACAGTAATTCATCGCCAAGCGCTGTGGCCGTGCCGGCGCCGTTGTTGTAGAGGGTGGCGATTTCGCCGGAAGTGATGACGTGGTTGAAGATGCGAAGGTCGTCGATGTAGCCGTCGAATGCCTTTCCGCCTTCGCTACGGTCGCCGATAATAAGGTCGCCAAGTGGATTGCCGGGCGCCCCGGAGTCCACTGCGGCCGTCTGGTTTTGGGCGCCGTCGATATATATTTTGGTATCGCTGCCGTCAGACGTGCGAGTCACCGCGACATGGTGCCACCGATTCAACGACAACGCCCCGTCGTTAGATTGCACCGTTGAACCAGCGTTGAACGACAATCTGTCGTTTCCGCCGGAACCATTGAGGAAGAAATCGTTTTCCCCGTCGTCACAGATTCTGGCGAACGAACCGTCTTCGCCCCAGCTTCTAATGTAAATCCACGCAGAAATCGTCGCCGCCGTATTCGCCTGGAGTGTTCCGTCGCCGGGGTTCGTGTAGTCGTTGCAGTTGACGTTGTCAGCCGCCCCATCAAACTCGCACGACCCCCCGACTTTCGCGAACGGCGTGCGGCCGAAGGTTAGGGCGCCGGTGCCTTTGGTGTAGGTGACAGAATCGGCGTCGGATTCGGTAAGCGTGAAGTCGCCCTGGAATTCAAGGTTCGGGTCGTTCGTGTCGAAGTCGAGTTGTAGCGTGTCACCAGCGCCGGTAGTTTCAGCCTCGAAGTCGCCTGCGAAGACGTAGGTACCAGCCGTCGCCCGGAATACCTTAGACGCCGCGTCCGAACGGACGTAGACTTTTCCTTCGTACGTGGCCGGCACAAGTACGTCGCCGGCCGTAGGCTCTGTAAGCTGTACCTCGCAATAGACATTTCCGTCTTGCGTCGTAATGCCGTTGCCGTCCGCCACGTCTTCAAAAAACAACAAACCAGGGCCGTGAATCGAACCGCTGGCTTCATTGTCCAAGTTTCCGGCCGCCGTGAATGACAAGCTATCGCCCGTGTCGATAGTAATGTCGCCGGAGTTGCTTAACGTACCGGCCACATAACCAAGACCGTTACCAGCGGAAAACGTGACGGTCGCACTGGCATTGACAGTCACATTATTGAGCGTGTACGCCGCGAGGGGCTCGGCGACCCACGTACACGTCCCCGCAAACACCACCGTCGACGTTCCATCCGTCAGCGTGCCGATCCCGTTGTAGTCGAAGTCACAGTCGGTGAGCGTCCAGGTGTCACTCCCCAGATTCACGCTGGTCGCCGCCGACATATCCAACGTCGTCGAAATCGCCTTCGCCCCGTCGCTGGTCGTCGTGGCCCCGGTGCCAATGGTCAGCCCGTCCGTCAACGCGGTGATGGTGCCCAATTCTGCCGTGACGTTCTCCAGCGTGACGGTGCCGCCGGCGGACTTGTCGATGTCGCGGATGACGCCGATGTCTTCGCCAAGGAAGTCGATGGTTTGGTTGTTGCTGCTTGAGAGGTACCACCCGCCGCCGTTGGCGTTCTTGGTGTAGTTGAAGGTGGCCGTTCCGATTTCGTCGACGATATTGCCGGTGATGTTCCAGGCGACTGCCGAACCAGCGGAATCGTCGATGTTGATTGTGCCGGCTGCATCGCCGTCAATCGTCAAGTTGGTTACATTGATGGTCGGGGCGTTGGTGACGTTGTCTAGATTGATTGTTGCCGTCGCGTGGTTCATCCACAACTCTAAGCCGCCGTCGAAAGTGTACGTGCCGTTCGATAATTCCAGGGTAGTGGTGTTGCCGGACGTTCCGAACAGAACAACATCGCCAGCATACGTCCCCGCTGCCAGCACCGTGCCGGCAACCGAGTTGTATACGACCACCTGACACGCTACCGATGCACCGGCCTGCAAGGTGGTAATGCCGTGTCCGCTATTGCATCCGATTAAATAGAGGTACGCACCACCCGTAAGTGAAGCCGTGGAGTTGATGACGAAATCGCCATCGCCGGTCACGGCCAACACGTCGGAGACGACAACCGCACCGCTGATGGTGCATGTGCCGACGACAACGGCCCTCGCGACAGTGTCCCCATGGACCGTGGTCGTTGAACCGTTTGGGATTGTCAGATCATAGAACGTTTTTGCATTGTGGCCCTTCAGGACGCAAGTGCCATTCAACGTAATCGACGCAGTACCAACCGTCGTAGTGGCTTGGTCAACAACGTCCAGTGTTCCTCCAGTAATCCCGACAGTCGCACCACCCCAGTCGAAGTCGCCGGCACCGTCAAGAATGATACCATCGCTGCCAATCGTGAACGTATTTGCACCAAGGTCGACATCGCCATCGTAGTCGCTGGTCACATTGATTCCAGCGCACGAGATGTTGTCCGTGAACGTGCAGTTGTCATCCGACGTGTTGTCGAACGTCGCCACGTCCGTTCCGGCAGGCACCGTCCCCAGCGACCAGTTGTTGGGGTTGTTGCCGTCGTTGTCGGCGTCTGAGTTGTCCCAATAGTTGGCAGCCATCGCATCACCTCAAATCATCCGTCGTGCGCAATTACTCGGGCTCCGCCGGCGTGTGCACCGGCCGCACGTTGGCCGACACCACCAGCCGGTAACTGTGCTCTGCGTCGGGCGGGGCTGGGTTCGCTTCGCGCTGGTCCGCAATCGGCACCACGTTGGCGATGCCGTCAATTGCCTCCATCGCCGTTTGGATGGCAGGGTAGTCGGCAGGCACGACATCGGCGTCGAAGACCAAGCCAACCAGAAACCATTTGGTATTGGCTGGAATCGTGAACGACTCGGACACGGCGCCCTGGCCGTGCGACTGCATGAACGCTTCGTGGGCAGTGGGGGGGGTGTAGGTTTTCATTTTTTCCTCAACTCTACGAACTTGGTATTCCGAGTAGCGGCAGGTGGAATTGCACCACCCATCAAGACTTATGAGGCCCTGCGAGGAACTATCCTTGCCGCGTTAATTCCCTTGCATCATGTGCATCACGAACGTCGCAGCTAACGTGGCCATGCCCGCCACGATCGTGCTCACCAGGGCCACGCCGGCCCAGAAGCCCTTGCCGCTGATCGCCTTGGTGGTCTCCAGCGTAGTCAGCCTGGCGTCCACGGACTCCTTGCCGTTGCCCATGACGATCTTCCGGCAATACTGGCTGGTCGCGCACAGCGTGTTCACCTTGCCCTTAACATCAGACAAGTCGTCGACAATGGCGTCCAGGCGTTCGTGTATCCTGGTGATGTCTGCGGTGCCCATCTCGCCCTCCTGGTGTTTAATAGCGTTCATCAGCAACGCCCTTCTGGCTTACACTACCGAAGACCGCTGAAAGCCTATGGAGCCGCCTGTTCCTCGAATTTGCAAAAGCGAAACCGTCGTCACTTTTTGCGATGCGGTTTCGGTAACTCGTTGCCATTCCTTTGCATCCATCGTCGATGGTGTTAACTGGATCGTCCTGTTAACCATTGGGTATCGGTTTCGTAACCCCCTATTGGCTGGCGTCCCACTTCATCGCCGCTTCATAGCACCAGGTGCCTAAGTTTTTCGCCACGTTGCAGAGTTTCCGAGTCTTGCCGTATGAGGACATGCCGAGTTTCTCGCCGTCCTTAGTCACCCATAGCACAACGCAGATAGGAGCGTCGTCTAACGCCTCTGCTGCGTCCCTGGCGACCGCTACCTCTTTGCTTGGATTCCAACCCATTATTTACCTTTCCACCGCTGAAAGCCTATGGAGCCGCCTGTTGCCGCAATCTCCGTGTCTCGCTCGTCGATACATTCTCGAATCCAGTCCACCCGATCCTTCAATTCATCTACAAAAGCGTTATATTCGTCATTTTCGCTTACGCCGAGTGCGGAATATCGAGACACAATCCAACGGAACAGGTCAGCAAAGTGCGGCAGGCATGCCACAGCGTAGAGGTTGCGGCCGTCCGACGCGTCAAGTTCCAGGCATTCCTCGCCGTCATCGTTTTCGACAGTCGCTCCAACTGGAACCTTCGCCAATGGGCCGACAAACGCTCCCGGCCTGTCTGGGTCGGGATAGCAAATCGTCGGCTCATTAATCTCGTATTCATCAACCCGAATCCGCCAATCTTCATCGGCAAGTGAATCAAAGTTTTTCATGTCTGTTAACTCCTGTAGTTTGGTTTAGCGTCCCTCACGGGTTCTGCGATGCCGGTATCGTCGGCTCCGCAGATCGTCACCAGTACCGAGCCGATGATCGAAGCGACCATGAGCCAGAATTCGGAGGTCCGCACGCCAGACTTGGGGGACTGCTGGGCATGCACATTGATTTGGCACTCAGTCATCAAGTCGTATTCTCCGTTTTACTTGACCTTGGAGGACCCCACAATGAGCTTACCACATACCGTACACCTCGGCACGACTCCGCCGCCTGGCTTCTGGGCCGGATTGGCCACCCGGTTGCACTTGCCGTATCGCCTGTCCTGGAATTCGTGTTTGCAAACACACTTACGGATCATAAGTATCCTCTCTTAGATCGTGGCGATCAGCGGCAGGATGTACTTGATGAAGATCTCCAGCAGTTGCGGCAGATACTTAATCAAGGCATCGAAGAACGATTCCCAATCTGCCGACGGCACCCCCATGTCGCCGGCCGTCTCTTGAAGCATAGCGATCGCCGCCATGCGTCGAGGCCGAGTCGGACGCCTTCCCAGCGACAACCGGCGAGCCAATGCACGCAGCCCGATACCGTTTTCCTCGGCACATAGCTTGAATACGGTCAATGCTACCGTCAATTCGGGCAGATCCTCTGGCGTAGCCAATTCCCTCGCAAACGTCCTGGCAAAGAACGTCGGCGGGTACAACTTGCAAAAGGCTTCCGCGGTTCGCAGTTCTGTCATTCCTTGTCTCCTGGCTAAAGTGTGGCCCCGGTTACCGTTTTCTTCGCACGTTTGAATTCCACCGCCCTTCGGTCAAGGTCGGTCCGGTTCGGCTGCCGAAAGCACTTGCAGCACCTCGGGCAGTCCTGCAATTCGCCTGTCCAGACCCAGCGTTGACCGCAAGAGCACCTCCCGTAGAGCATTTCGCTTCTCCTCAAATGTCGCCGTCATTCGGCGGGTCAGTTGCAGCGCGTAGAGCCCACGCGCCGTATGTCGTAATCCCCCGCTGCACTTGGGCTCGCGGCAGGAATCCGAAGCCGTTATCGCCCCAGGAAGCTCCCCACGAATTGAGAATCTCGATCTGCCCACGGAACAACCCGGTGCCGAGGATTGCATGACCACCGCCACCACTCCACCGTACACCGAATAGGACCGGGAATCCGAGTTGAATTGCAGAGACCAAGTGCTCCCAGTCTGGACAATCGTGTGCCTCCAATACGCGGTATCGCCTGGCGTTCGCTTCCCAGTCGTCGGGCCATCCGCCACGTCGTTTGTAATACCCGCCCCAGTCGAATGGATCGATCACACTGGTCTGTGCCATGCCCACCCGTCTTAGCTGATTCAAGCACACGTCGATCGAGCTACCACGGTCGACACCCCCATTGATTACGCCGTAAACCGAACCGTGCGAGAGCTGCACGGGATCTAGGCCGGCGAAGAATCTGGCCGACTGGAGTGCCCCCCTGGCTCCGCACGTGGTGCAGGAATTCGCACGCTGGCCAATCACCCCATACGCCTCCGTGTAGCGTCGATAGGTCCCGGTGATACGCTGCCAGTCCGAAGCCGGCACAAGCTGAGGCGTACCTTCTCCCGGCACGCCGAACACCGGGAATGCACCATCGCCGGGCTCAGTGGCTTCGCGCGGTAGGCAGCCTTTGAATTCGGTCATGCCGATACACCTTCCAGCGAATACACCCAGCTTAGCCCGACCATGCTGTCGCCGATGTCCCATGGGCCGTTTGACACGTAGAAACCTCGACCCCACGGGACAACGATAAATTCACCCGGGTCATGCTCTTGCGCCGACGTCCTTCGCCAGCAACCATCATTCGGGCCCCCTACGAAACACAACATGACAGTCATCGCAGCCCCTCCACTCGTTTGAGCATCAGCCCCGCGGAATTCGGCAACCCCTCAACGGCCACGACGTCGCCGCCAGCGCTCAAAAAGACCACCGCCGGCAGACCCATTCTCTGTGCCGCTTTGATTGCTGGTTGCACGTCCGGTGCTTGGCTGTTCTGTTCCACCTCCCGCACTCGAATCGATTTCGCTTTCGCTGCGTCTCTCCACTCCCAATCCCGAATCACGGCCACCTGATCGATCGTTCTCTGCGTCGATTCCTCCACCACCATGATCGTCGCCACCTTGGCCACCGGTGGCGGTGGAACCGGTGGAATCGGGTCTGGCGTAGGGTCCGGGGCCGGACCGCCAGAGACCAGCGTAATCGCGTGAGAATGGACCGTGTTGCGATCCACGGCCAGAATCAACAGGTAACGCCCTGGATTCGGACACGCGAATACGGCCCGCCTGCCGCCTTCTACCGGCACAATGCCTCGAGCCGCCGCCTGGGGGATTGAGGTCCACTCGCACCGTCCCGAGATATCCGGCGCCACGGAGAGAGACACTGGCCAGCCGGCACTCGCACTGTCCGGGGCCTGTATCGCGCCGTCATCGGCGGCAAGAGGCGTACACGCTAGGGCCAACAGAATGATGGCCAGGATTGAATGGGACAGCTTTCGCATATTCTCCCTCCGTTTGGGGAATTCTAATGGCCCGCTGAATTCGTGTCAAGCGGTTTTCACCCGAGTAATTCTGTCAAGATTCAAACCGCAACATGGCCTCTTCAAGCCATTGAATCAGCCTTTCGATTTGACGGGAACGCAATCGGGTCCCATTAACGGTGATATACCTACGGGCATCTTCCTTCTCGACGTTGAAATAGACTCGCGCCGGCCAGGACATCGACACGTTCTCGACAATCTCGAAAGTCGACTTGGTTTTGTATATTCGCGTCATGACATATCCTTTCAGGTCGCTTTCAGCGGCTTCGCCTGCCCACCAACCACCGTAGCCACATGGTGGCAGACATCCACTCGACGGTTGACCGTCGCACACTTGGGGCAAATTCGGTTGCCGACGCCGCGTGACTCGAATTCACGCTGGCACCGCAAGCACGTCCTACGCTGTTTCATGGCTCCCTCCGTTGGAATCCTTCTTCCCGAATCGCTCCAGCAGCCGAGCCGTCAGCCGCTCCTTCCACTCTTGCAATTCCCTGATCGCCGCTTGTGCCTCGCGTAATGCCTCCGCCTGTGTCTCGACCGTCTTGCGTAATTCCTCCTCCGCCGCGAATCGTTCCGCATATTCCGCGTTGCACCGATTGACGCTGTGACTGATCCCACCGTACGCTTTCCGGATCTCCCGTAGTGTCTTCTCGCAGTGCTCCAGCAGGAAGCGGCTGGCTCCGTCCATCTTCAGGTAGTCGTCCTTGACGCCCATGTTCACGCGTCATCCCCCCACTGAAACGCCGGAAATTGCTCGGCACCAAACACTGCTGTCCCACACTCGCCGCAATGCTCACAGGCAAAGTCGACGACAATCGCCAAGTCACCATCCTCGTCTGATAATGCCTCGACGCCTAACTCGCCACTCCAGTCTGGTTGGTGGTCACAGGCCACGATATCCTCCCTTGGTTCCACCGTTACCCCAGCGTCCCCGTAACTTCGTGCCACACTCTTGCGTTGAACTCCGTGCCTGGGATACTTCCGACAAACGTACCGGCCAGGAAGTTGCACAGCTGAACGTATTCCGGCTCCGACAGCCTGCCCAGCGGCCGAGTCTTCCGTTGGTCCTGAATTCGACGCCCGAACATGACGGTACGGCCTCTGCTGGTTTCGTCATCCATCAACACCAGTGTCAGCAGTTGGGACAACAACGCGTCTCTTTCCTTGGCAGGCAACGCGCCAATAATGTTGATGCGGTGTTCGCCTGCATTCACGAAACAGTCTCGGACAAGTGACTCTAGGTTCATGCGGTTTTCCTTTCTGAAAACGGGTTGAATTCGCGCGTACCTCTCCCCCGGCACACCGCGATACAATGCCTCGCACCGCCCACCAAAGGGTCCTCGGCCACCGGGTATTGACGACTCTTTTTCTCGCCGCCGGGACCGGGGCACTTGGCACACTTTACGCCCTCCTCGGGCAACCGGTCCTACCGGATTTGGACTCACACCATTCGGCCCTCAGGCCACGGCGTGTGGCCTCTCACGTTCCGTCTCTGCCAACCGGGGCTGTCGTGGTCTTACGGCGGTGTTGTGAAAAGCCCTCCCCAGTTATGACCAGAAAACCGGCAGAGAACTGCCTGAGAACTGCTGGGGGGGGCGTCGTTTCATTTTGTTTTCTGGTCATACCCGTGAATCTAGCGTGTGGCTGAATTCGTGTCAAGGGGAATTCTCGGCAAACTCGGCGGCCTCTTGCAGGAGGTCGCTCAATTCGCGTGCTTGCTCAACAGTAAGCTCGACAGATTCCTCGCCGACTTCTAGCCGTATGTCCCCGAATACGACAAGCACGCGGCATTTCGCTGGCATCTGTCCGTCCTCCTCGGAATTCGTGTCAAGGGCAATTCCTCAGTGGTCCCGGCAGGGCTCGAACCTGCAATGCCGGCATTTTGACGGCTACTGGTTGGTGACGTTATCCTGGCACACCAGTACGCTCGTATCCGGCCCTTCTGCTTCGTGCGTCTACCAATTCCGCCACGGGACCAAAGTGCCCGCCTCTCCGGGCTGTCACGGATACGCAATTCGCCAGGAACTAAGCCCGGCTACTCCCGAGGCCAAGCCTCTGCAAAGCGTCGATAGTCTCGTACCGTCCCGAGTCTCGCTCCGTCGCTGAATTAGCCCCCCGGCCCTTGGAAACACCGACAACGCAGTAAGCGTCAGAGGTCGGGCTGGGGGGGTAGTTGTTCATGTCAGTGTTTCCGTCCGTGAATCTAGCGGGTGGCTGGATCCGTGTCAAGACCGATCCTGGTCGCCGTGGCATCTGCCGTCCCGAACCATCGCCGACGCACCACCATGGGCCAGCACCCAGCACCGGAGGTTCTGCCGTCCGTCCATGGCCTCAAGGCTGGCGTCAAGTTCGTTGTGGTGCTCGTCGCACAAAAACGCCCACGGTCGGCCGTTGCTGTCTTCCTCCACGTGCGTGGCGGACTCTTCGCAGTTCTTCCATGTGCATGTGTTCTCACGCATCTATTCGTCCTCCGTAGCTGAATTCGTGTCAAGCTGAATTCGGGTTGAAATCGAATGCTTCACCTCGCCAAATTCGCACTGCTCACGCATCATCTTAGTCCACTGCTTGTCGCCACGAACGATTACGACTTCATGTATTTCCGGACCAGTCATTGCATACCCACACAGGGGACAATACGTACTGGCATCATCGAATCCTTTTCCCCAAAGATTGCGGCCAACGTATTCTCCCTCGTGGCAAGATTCACCGCTGAACGCCAGAACGAACTCTTGGCCACCAGACAATGCCGAAACTCGTTCCTTCTGGTCACGAGTAGGGTTCGTGTTGCATTTCCGATGGCACAGAATCAATTCCTCGATGCGGCGTTCTGTGTGTTGCTCCACTCTAAGGACACGGAATGAGTCCGGAGTGGTAGCGAGGAATTGCAGCACGTCTTCGCAAAACGTGTCTGCGTCTGATACCGTCAGTGTTTGCGGGCTATTGTCGTCCATATCAATTCACCTCACGTGGCTGAATTCGTGTCAAGGCGAATTCGTTGCTCCCTCACCACCCTACGGAACCACTCACGAATAGGCTCCGGGAATGGCGGACGAATTCGCACGCGGTAGGCTGCCATCTATTCAATCTCCATCTGCCGCTCTACTGGCTGCCTGTGTATTAAGCCGCACCAGACGGCCGAGAGAGAATCAGGCGCTGGTGCGGAAGACCCAGCTACAAGCTGGGCGTGTATCATCTTCGGAACATCCTCGGCATCTACTATAAGCACGCCGGATTCGGGCGTGTTCGTCTCTCGGTACATCGACGGCCCGCCGATGAAGCCGAATTCCCGCTTGACGGCGATCGGCTGGTAGTACCGTGGTGGTCCGATGCGAAGTGTCATGCTTCCGCCATATCAAATAGGGTGCGTTCCGATTCGGCACGCTTCGCTTCCGCCCGCTCCAAGTTCCGCGTGGCGGCTGCAACGTATTCGTCTTTGATCTCGCAGCCGTAGAACCGCCGCCCAGCCTTGATCGCTTCATAGCCCTCGCTGCCAATTCCAGCGAACGGACTGAATACGATCTCGCCCGGGTTGCTGAATAGCTTGACGAGCCGTTGAATCACGCCCAACTGAAGAGGGCAGATGTGCTTGGTGTCATCATCGCCGCGGCCCTCGCGGACATTGAGGGTGTCCGTTTCCCGAATGTCGCTCCAGCACGCCTCAGCCCAGTCGATCCACTGATTCCTTGTGATCTCGCTGCTGTCGATCGGCACAGCGTTCTCACCTGTCGCAATGTATTTGATTAGGTAGTCGCCGAATGCCCCGCAACTGATTGCCCTGTCACGCTCCAGCGAGACAAACAGTAGCTTGTGGCTGTGCGTCCGTATCGCTTGGGCTTGCGGATTCTTCCTGACGAGCCAGTCGTATTGGTACGTCAATCCAGCCCGTTCGCCAAGCCGGATATTCAGTCCGCGAAAGTCGTACGTTCCCTTCTCGCCGTTCCGTGCGAGTCCTGGAATCTGCATCACGTGGACTACCGCTACCCTGCCAGGCTTCAGGATGCGTGCCAATTGTCGATAGAAGAAACCAAGATGCAGCTTCGCCTCGCCGCGAAGATCCTCGCTGTTGCCGATGTCCTCGGCCTTGCTGGTGTACGCAAACAGCGAAGGAAACGGAGGTGAGAATACCGCGAAGTCAACAGACTGGGCCGGCATCTCGGCCATATGGGGAATGCAATCGCCGTGGTGAATGTGCCACCGCTTATCGTTGAGTAGGTCCATTGGTCGATCCTTTTGTTTCTTTTGCTGCCGAGTACAGTTCTGGGTCCTCACGTTTTAGCCTCGCGAATACCCCAGGCATCCACGCCCACCGCGCAACGAAGTCATTCCATTCCGTCGGCCTCTTTCCTGCCATATCGTCTGGCGACCGATAATAAGACGCGAACGGCACCGCTCCCGCCCTCAGTATCGACACGCACCGCTTCTCTGCTATGGCCGGTGTATCTCCTTCGGAATAGCCGCACAGGACAAAGCATCGCACTTGCCCAATAGACAGCCCCGCAGTGGTTCGTAGTTGCCGAATGCATTCTGTTGTCGCCTGGAATTGCACTGGCGTATCGTATGCGACGTAGATTCTATCCAGCTTTCGACGAAGGCCGCCGATCAACTCAAAGTGCCACGGCTTGGCTATCTTCGTATCAATTCCTCCATGCAGGCCCACTTTGCCGTTCTGCTTGTGAAGCATGCGAAACACAGATTCCACATGGTCACGCGGGCAAGCGAATAGATTGCTGTCAAGCACGCGGCTTCCGGCCTGGATTGGCAACGGCCTGATTCCGCCCTCGCGCCTCGGGACAACACAAAACCCGCATTTATGCGGGCATCCACGCGAAGTCAATACGTAGCCGTCACGCAGAAAGGCACCGGGCAGGAAGTCGCCGCCGGGATCATCGTACGCTGGCCCGCCGAGGCTCGTGCGCATTATCTGCCCCCACTGCTCGGCCAGCCATTCCGCACGCGGCTTGTCCCAACTGAACACACAGCTAACCATCGCCTCCGATATATTCTCATCCATCGCCAACGCGGGTGGCACATCGAAGAAGACGTTGTCGCCTTCTGGCGTATAGGACGTCTTCCTCGGAAACACCCTGGCTATCGCGTGCCTGCTAGAGGTCATCTATTCGCCTTCCTGTGTTGACGCTTCGGAAAATTCGCTCCTGTGCTTCCGTGTCCTTCTGCACCATGCCCGCCTTCCGCATCACGTTGTCGACCATCGGTGCCTCGATGTCCGTAACGGGAATGTGGACGTTCAAAGGTCGCGTCGAGCCGATTCGATTCGAGCGTTTCACCGCCTGATAGAATGACTCGTACGAATCCTGCAACCCGCTGAACACCTGCCGCGTTGCCACCTGGAGGTTAAGGCCGAATCCGAGGATCTTCGGCTTGGAGATCAACACACGAATTCGGCCTGCCTTGAAGTCCTCAATGGCCTCGGCCCGCTTCTCCAGCCGCGTCGTACCCTTCAGGCTGGCGGCGTCTGGGAATAGCCGCTCCAGCAATTCCTGCTCTTTATTGTAGATGCACCAGATGATCGTTGATTCGTCCGGCCATTGATCGACGAGATTGCGGATGGCCGTTGGCTTGTACGTCGGAACATCCTCGCCCTTGTGCCAGCCCTTTGCAATCGATGACAGATTCGACCGCGACACGATGCCGCCTACCTTGTGGGCGAACAGCGATCCGGTCTTCTGCATCGTGAGTGCAACTTGCTCCTCGGTCATGTCGACGTGGTGCTGGTGAATCATGATCGGCGGAATGGTCGATGTGTCGATGTCCTTCCATCCGTAGGTAGCTGGGTTGTTCAGGAAGATGCACCAGTGCGACAACGCTGTATAGAATGGATCTAGGGCGTGGCCCTTCAGTTGCCATCGCTCGTTTGTCTGGCCGCGGTTCACGAAGAATCGAGCCAGAAACGCATTCACAGTCGGGAATGCGTCAAGGAAGACGGCATGATTGGCGTATTCGATCCGGTCATTCGGTGCCGGCGTGCCAGTCAATGCCAGCTTCCATTCCAACCCGGCGCCCAGTTCGATCAGCCGCGATCCCCACTTGCCATAGTGGTGCTTGAGCATGCTGGATTCGTCGAGGATCAACGCACCAAGCCGCCCACGTGTGATCCCATCGCCGATGGCTTCGTAATTCGTTATGCCGATCCGGCCCTTGCCTTTGTTGAGCCACTCTTGCAGATCAGCCGCCCGGATGTGGTCAATTCGCAGATCGCCGTTGTAGAACGATTCGCATTCGGACAGCGTCTGAGACACCACCATCAGCGGCGAGACGATCAGCACGCACTTGTCGGCCGGCAGGTTCTCTGCGGCATGCCTAGCGAAGTCCAGAAGCATGAACGTCTTGCCTAGTCCGCAATCGGCGAAGACGGCGAATTTCCGCTTCCGAATGGCCATCGCCGTGATGTCCCGCTGGTAGTCGAACATCGACGGATGCGGCTTGTATTCGCTGGCCGCCGTGAGTCCAACGTCGACTCCCAGTCTCTCCGCGTATTCATCGGGGAATGAAGCAGTCCGCCCGCGAATTCGATAGGACGGTAGCTGCTTGATCTTCAGGAACATCGCGTAATCGGCGACGCTTCTGGGGTCGAGGTGCATTTGCATCAGTACACCGGCTCCATTCTGGCCTGGTCTTCGATCAGGTAATCACCCCCATGCCCGCCTCGATTCACCGTGAATGGGTACAGGGCCGATACCCTGCGGTTGGAATCGCTCGACCCATACCGAATCATTCGGTATCGGTGGCCGCCCACTGTCACGCTCGACGGCACACGGTAATTCGTGCCCTGTTTATTCTGCATTCCCTTGAACATCCCACACGCCTGCCGCCACGTCCGGCCCGAATTCCCCGCCTTGTAGAGTGCCATTATCATCAGTTGCTCGGCAGTCTTCTCGGCAGTCTTCTTTTCCTCTGGCTTCACCTCTTTCAATTCGCTGCCGTCGAATTCGAGCCCCTGTGCCTTACGCTCTCGTGTCGATGGCTCGTATCCACACGCGGCACACTTCCCACCGCGGTAGACGGCTTGGCACTTCGGGCATTCAATGGTGGGCCGAATTCCCGCCTCGCCTGGGTCTTTCTCCGTTATGTCCAGGCTCCATGCCGGGTCATCCTCAAAGAACCCACATCGCTGTATGTTGTTGGCGTGATCGATGACGATACAATCCGTCTTCGCCGGGTGCATTCGCGAGCCCCGCCCGATGAGTTGACGGTAGCGGACGATAGACGCCGTGGCCACGCACAATTGAACGCACCCAATCCGAGGAATGTCTGTCCCCCGCTCGACCACCTGGACATTACACAAGTAGTCGATGTAGTGCTCATTCAGCGACCGGAAGATGCTTGCCCGTTCGTCGTCGTCTGTGTTGCCGTCGACGTATTCGACGCGTAGCCCGGCCGCTTCCAATTCCTTGCGGGCCTGTTTCGCGTGCTTCCGTCTCGGAAAGAATCCGACCGTCGGCCGGCCCTCTGCGTATTTCTTCCAGTCCCTTACCAAGTCGCCGGCCATGCCTTCCATTGCGTCCGAAACGCTCCCTTTCGTGTACTCGCCACCGCGTTTCTTCAGCTTGTCCAATTGCCCCTGCGTTGCTCGGAAGTACCGGTAGGGTGCGAGGTATTCGTTATCAATGAGCCATTGAGTCGACGGCCCCAAAACGATCTCCTTGTAGACGTCGGCCAGCCCGGTAGCCTGCGGTGTGGCCGTCAGCCCGATAACGTAGGCGGGATGTAGCCCGAGTTCCTCCCGCTTCGCGTCGTGGTACTTGAGGAACCGTGCGAATTTGGAATGGTGTGAATGGGCCTCGTCGAACACCAGCAGATCGAATGTGAGGTCATTCTGGTACGTGTCGTCCTCGACAAACCAACTCAGCAGCGAATCGATCGAGGCGACTTGAATCTTGCTGCCATAGGCCGTGTCCCGTCCCGACATAACGACGCCGTGCGTCAATTCGGGCTCCTCGCCGAATGAGTAGATCGCGTTATCCACAAGACCCCGACGGTGTACCGCGAAGAGACTCTTGCCACTTGCCTTCTCGCCCGGCTTGCGATTTGCACTCGCCCCAAGTATCCACTTAGCCACGCGAGTCTTCCCGAATCCTGGGTTCGCCGCGAGAATTACCCGGCCGTACCCGTTCAACGCTGCGCGGGTGCGGTCGCGTAGATCTTCCTGGTGCGGATAGAGGCTAGGAAGAATCATTGCCCTGACCACTCGATCCATGCGGTTTTCTCGCTGTCGGACTGCTTCCTGAAGACTACCCACGTCGCGATCACGTAATCCTCACTCCACGGAAACACCGCGTCTTCTCCGGACAGTGTGTGCCACAATTGAAACACCCTGTCCATGATTTTCGCACGATGCCTGACGCATCGGCTCCACTTTTCTGCGCCCGGCTGGTTCCCGTCTCGCACGTACTCCAAGTACAATCTGCTAATGCACCGTGCTAGCGTGTCCGTGTCCGCACGCTTCAGCGCCTTCGTCAGGCCCTTAGTTGGCCGTTGTCCAAACATGCATTTCTGCATCTTACCACTCCAGACGGTTAGACCTAAGCCCCGCATTGTATTTGTTCATCAAGACCAGGGCGCCCGCCTTGTAGCGTGATCCGCCTGTCGCCGACTTCGCCGATTCGGCATCCGCAAAGAGCTTTCGCGGCTTGATGGAAGACCACTTGAGAACGCAACGGTCGACACCTGCCTCGTTGAAGTGAGCAAAGAACACGCACAACGCTCCCATAATCACCTCAGACAATGCGTCGGAGTCGTTCTCCCAACATCGCGTTATCGTGGCTAAGCACTCCGGCAGGACACCCGCCCTGTAGGCGTCACGTAGTTTCGATACGCAACGCAAATTTGGCCAGTGCCTGTTGTAGGACACACGGAGCGATGCCTTTGCCACAAGTTCCGCAATTGCCACCGTCTCTGGCTCCTTAGCGCACAATGCAGCACGCCATTTGTCAAAGCTCTTAACCGATCGTTTCGTGTTGGCCTTCAGGAAGACCTCCGCCTCGTGTTGTCTGCCCTTGCTGGCGAACACCCTAGCCGCGATCTGCATGTGTCCGAGCTCATTGGCAACGGCAAACCGCGTCTGCCCGTCGACTACCCATAATGTCTTGTCGCGACGTTTGCCGACGAGGATCGGATCGAACGCATACCAGGAAAACTCGTTCTTAATCGTCCTTACAAGGTGCTGGCCAAGCGTACGCTGGTACGCATCGTCAACAGACAGATCTCCGATATTTAGGTTCCGCAATTCCAAAGGCCCGCTTACAGTGTGTGTTCCCATCGCTGTTTCCTAGATTTGGTTTGAAGTGGTCCAGTTGCCCGCGTGTTCGCATTAACGCCGCTGAATCGCTGCGGCCTAGCTGCGGCAATCTTGCCCGCTGGTGTCCACCCCGATGCCTTGTATATCGTCCCGTGGTGGACGTCGACGGCGAGGTACGATACGGCACGTCGCAAGTGTGGCCACTTGCGTCTTACCATCTTCCGCATCACAGACAACATTCGGCTTGCCGTGTTGCGTGGTGCATCGTCGTTGATTGCGAGCCGCCGAAGCTCTATCGTCTTTCCGTCGCACATTGAGCGAATGATCGGCTGCGACCAAATCGCCACAGCGAACCATGAACCACCGTAGTACGCACCGTAAGCCACCGACGTAGTACCGCAGAGCAGATTGCCAAGATCAGTACGTGGCAACATCGAATGCCAACGCCTGTTGAGATCTTGGGCAAGCCTCATGCCGATTTCCTCGATCGTGAATTGGAGCGGCGAAGTCGGAATCGAACCGCTGCTTTCCTCTTGGAATAGAGGATAGGCTACCACTGCCTTATCGCCGCGTGCGCTCATGCCCACTCCTTTGCAATCGACAATGCCGCCTTGCAGTGCTTAATAGCTTCCCCGTGCTTCCCATTCCCCGCCAACGATTGCAAATCATCGAATGCCCGCATAGTCGCTTCGACGTGCTTGATCGTGAGTGCCCGCTGTTTCTTCACGTTCGACTCGTCCACGTCCCCAGCCGGCTCCCCGTGTGGGTGGCGGCACTTCGCACACGAATACCCGTCGTCGTCCTCGTCCCATTTCTTCCCGAGGCAATTCGGGCACTTGCCCAGATCGGTCGATCCTCGCCCACTGCTCGCCCGCTGGCTTCCTTTCGGTGGCTTTGGCGGATCATTCGGCACATCGGGCTGCGGGGCGTTCTGGGGCGAATCTGAGGCTTCTGAATTGGTCGGCTGCGAATCGGTGCTCACGCCGGCCGACGCGGCGCCCTGTCGGGGGGTGTTCTTGGGTGCCTTTGGCGGCTCAATCATCTTGATTCCGGCCGTCAAATTGGACACCGTGTCCAATTTGGACTCCTGGACAGATTCGTGGAACGCGATCCAACGTGTTACTGAGCGGTGGTTTACGTCGTAGTGAGTCTCCACGAACCCCATCCATTCGCCATGCGGAATCGCATCCTTGGCCTTCTTGGCCGTCTCTCCAGCCTTCCAGATCAGCGATAGTGTTTCGGCGCCCTTGGCCGCAGCCCGACGAACCAAATCATTGAACGTCTTTTTCGTCGACAGGGCCAGACTTTGTCCGCTCTTAGGCATGACGTCCTCCTCTCTTGCGAACTGGCTTGGTTACAGCATCCACTTCCGGCCATCCAGCAGATAGGCGAAGGCAGATGGTAGACGGTAGAGTTCCAAGGCGACGTGCCCAATCCGACAAGCAAAGCGTTTCGTCTCCAACAGTTATCCAATGGTTAGACCGCATATTGCGGTGCTGTATTTCTCGTGTACTCCATCTGCAATTGCCCGGCTCATAGTCGCCGCTGTTGTCGATGCGGTCGAGCGAGCATCCATCCGGTCGTTCGCCCATGTCCTTGACAAACGCAGAAAACGACTGCCTCCACCTGTCGCACACCTTAATGCCGCGACCACCATAATTACGGTATCCTGCGCTTCCGCTTTCGTGGCACCTACGCACCATGCATCGCCAGCTTATGTACGTTGCCGTGGCGTACAAACCGTGTTCTAACGTCGTGAACTTGCCGTCGCGTGAGCATCCACAACTGGTCGACGATCCGGACCTTAGGTGCCCAAGTCGAACGGTTTTTACGGAACCGCAATCACATTTGCATTTTGCGCGACGGATTCTCTTGGTCCGCCACAAGACTGGCTCTACTTCCTCGACGACCACAAAACGCCCGTATCGGTCGCCTGGCTGAATCGACACCCGCATTATCCGGCTCCTCCAAAAAGAAACCCTTGGCTTCGGGCTGAATGCGGTGACTAGCCGACCCCCGTGGGGGACCCGAAGCCAAGGGCTTCTTTGTGCAGTTCGGAATTGTGTAGTCGTACCATTCATTGCCGAGACTCTATCAGGTTTCAGAGTTGGTGTCAACACGAATTCGGACTAGGTCGATGCAAAGTGGTTGGGTCTTCATCGGCCTCTCCTCCCCAGTATGACAGCCAAGTCTGAATCATGATCCTCTTCGACGAGTGCTATTAGCAGCTTGTGGTAAATCGGCGGCATCTCATCAAGTGCCCTTTGGCTGTCGTCGTATTCCATCGCAAGCAATGCCTCCCTGGCACGCCTTGCAGCCGCCATTGCCTCTCGATGCGCTGCGTTGATTTGGTCGAACCTCGCCGCCAAGCGAATCTGGTCAGCGTTCATCTTCAACCTCCAACGAAAAACACCCGCCCCGCTACCTGGTGAGGAACAACGCCGGCCAGTCGGCCGAAGAAGTTAGGCGGCGGGGGGGCGTGGTTCGCATATTCATTGTTCCTCAGCCGCAATCCTATCAGGTTTCGGAATCGGTGTCAACGGAAGTTCTCCCGTACGTCCTGACGTATTCCTTCGCCTCGTCACGCGACACTGTCCGTCCTTCCAAGTCGAGCGTGATTTCATCCATGCAATCAATCACCGCTAGCAACGCCTGCCGCTGCTCTGGGGTGTCGCGATGCCGCACTGCACTCATGCACATGCCGTAGCTGGCCCACTTCTGGAACGCCGCACGTGCGTCGTCAGTTTCCAGGTCCCATGCCTTGACGGTCCCCCATTTCAGAACCAACCTGTTCATTTCCCGCCTCCGAATAGATCGGCGAATCGCCGCTCGACAGATCGCTGTTGCGATAACCGTGCAACAGAATTCCGCCCTTGGTCGTAGACCTGCCGCAGGAGCTTCCGCAGGTTCCCGGCAGTGATCTCCATCGTGGCCTCGGAATTCTCCAGCTTCGGCTGCTTGCGTTTGAGCTGGTCCCATATCTGAGAGAAGGTCATTCCGTGTCGCCTCCCAATATGGCGAGTAGTTCACGCACCCGTTGGATGCAGTCTCGTCGCTATCGCAATTTGAGACCAGAAATGTCACATCGTCGTAGTCATCCAAGCCGTGCCTGATTTCGACCCCATTTGGGTTCACTCGGTATAAGTCATCTTCGCGCGTCATTCGGTCACCTCTTCCGGAGCCTTTGGTTTCTGCTGGTGTGCGTGATGCAATGCCAGCAGTTCCAGCAAATTGTCGAACCCCTGATTCATGCATCTCCGACGGAATTCGATGTTCTTGACGACCAAGGCATAACTGGCTTCTCCTAATTCCTCTGGCATCTCCACAGAGAAACCTGGATCGCCTGTTCCTACGCACGGGAATTCCGTAAATAACCGAATCAGCCCGCTTGCGATGCTCTGTCCAGCCATTCGGCACCTCCAACGAAAAAACACCCGCCCCGCCGCCTAGTGAAGGAACAGTGCCGGCCAGATGGCCGAAGAGTTCAGGCAACGGGGGGGCGTGGTTCGCATGGTTTACTGTCCTTCAACCGCAATCCTATCAGGTTTCGGAATCGGTGTCAAGGTCCATTAGCTCAGACAACGCCGTCAACCATCCTTGCCACTTATCGGCAGCCTTCGATGCCTTTGTGATTTTGTGTGAACGGTCCACGCCGTCCTCTTGCGTTAGATGTCGATACCTTGCCACACGGCGATCGCTATTGCGGCGGGCAGCCTGTGCCTGCGTATTAACGTGTCGCAACAGCCCGTTCAGTGGCCCCCTGTTATTAACTAACGCACCACAGTGCGGGCAAAACGCAGTGTCGCATCTCTCGCTACAGCATATAGGCATCGTCACGTCTCCCAAATCGATTCGCATCAGGTTTCGGAATCGGTGTCAAGCGAATTCAGAACAACCCAACTACCGCTCTATACACGCCGACGAAAAGCCCAGCAGCGGCGCCCACGGCTGCGAACGTAACGCATACGACAATCATGACAGCTATGAATTCTCCGACGTCTTTCATCTTTCGCTCCGCTCAGGTTTCGGAATCGGTGTCAACTGAAATATCGTCGTCCTCTTCCTCCCAGTCGATTTCAGGAAGGTCGCCTTCCTCGAAGAACATCAGGCCATCTTCCATGCAGCGTTTGCATTCCACGGCGAGCCACACCTTGACTCCGCGATCCGTCTCCTCGCTGTCGGCGACGTGTACCGTCGACCAGTTGGGGGTGTGTTTGCAGTCCATCGTGTTCTCCAATTCCAACCCGCCCGGCGCCCGCACACGCGGGCTTACACCGGGCGGCCTGGGGTTTGTTCGGTGTTACGCACCGAAAGCCTTGACCCTCTCGTTTAGCACCTGGACATACAACGTCATAATCAGACGTTGCCTGGTCATGCGGTCCAATTCATCGGGCGGCAGATCGTCGTGTTCGCCCATTAGGAATTCATCTAGACGCTCCAGCTTGCGAGCCAGTTCCTCACGTTCCGCGCACACTCGTTCTTGGTACAGTTTCATCGCTTTTCTCCGATTGGGTTATGGTGGCCCCGTTTCAGTCTGGCTTGTCCGGGTTGTCGAATGTCGCATGACACTTCTCGCATTCGACAACGTCCTCGTAGTAAGGGCCGATGATCTCGTAGTGTCCGCACGACGGACATTCCCAGCCATAGCCAACAATTCCGTAGCCGTCGTTGAATGCGATCCATTCTATTCGCATTAGTTCACTTCATCTTCTCTTCCGCGGCCTTCAGTCTCCAAATACGCACCGAATTTCTTCCCAACGATGCGATCGTAGTCCTCGGCCTCCACGTATTCACGTAGCCCGCGAATGATTCCGATATAGTAATCAGCGTTGGTTGTGCCGTCGAAACGCTTATGGTCTCCAGCTTCCTCTGTGTCCGTCGCCCATCTGCCAACTTCTGGGTAGTGCGAATTGATCCAAGCAGTAAAACCAAACGTCGTTTGGTGCGGCGAGACGTCTGGGTCGAATTGGTGGTGCGTGGCGCAGAGCGCTATGCCATTCCGCAGCGTGTACCGAGTAGCTTGATGCTGTCGCGGCAGTATATGGTGTGCCTCCGTCTTTCCCTTGCCGCACACGGCACAGCTCCAATTCCAATCGGCACGCACGGCCAGCGACCAAAGCTTATCGGCGATGTCGCGTAGGCGGCCTTTGGCTGGCACCTTTGAATTGGTTCGCTTGCGAATCATGTTAGTCTCCTAAATAGGCCACACGCAATTCGCCGTCGTCCACTTGCGCCCCAAATAAGTAGAGGCTTTTGTCGACGGCCAACTCGTGTAACTGCTGACGATCCGCAGGCTGGAGGTCTTGCCACACACGCTGTGGAATCGGCAGAAGCCCAGGCGATTGAATATGCGGAAGCAACTCACGCAATGTGTAGTCGACACGTTCCCCATCACTGAGACCATTCACTCGGTCGAATGCACACCGGCCACGTTTTGGATGATCGACGAATAGCCTCGGGCTGCCGTCAACGCTCTTGACCGCTAGATGCGTGGTGTGCAAAGACTGGGCGAGAACGTCGAACACCTCGCCGGCCTTGTTTCGGGCTGCCGCGGCTTCCTCTTCTGCGTGTTCGGCGGCCTCCCGATGGCCTTTTGCCTTCGCCTGATTCTGCTTCACGCCCTGAATGCGAATCCCCTGTTTGTACGCTTCGGTGGCGTTCTCGACAGCGGCGGAGGCAGCATCCAGTTCTGCAACCGTTGGCTCGGGCGTCAATGATTCTTCCGCCTGTGTCTTCCAAGAGTCGAGGCACGCGGCGTGGTTCTCGGCTGCCTTCTTCACTTCGCGTGCATTCTCTACCTTGGCCATGGCGAGCCGCGATTGCTCTGATGCATCGGCAAGTTGCCTGCGTAGGTCTTCAGTCAATGCGTGAGCGTCGGTCCATGCGAGTTCACATAACTCTAGCGCGGATGCCGCCTCCTCTTCGGTCGGTCCATCATACTCTGTTTCAATCTTCTCAATGGCGGCGTTGGCTTTGTCGTGCCGCTCGGCATCGTCTTTTGCCTGCCTTGCCTGCCCTTCGAGTCGCTGTACTTCGTCGCGAGCCACGTCCCTGGTCTCGCCCAATGCCTCCAGATCGGACGATAGGCCCATGTCAAGATCGTCCGGCACGTGCTCCAAGGGCAACGCATGGTCAGCCTCCGCATCGGCCGTGTTCTGCCGCTCACGCGCTAGCTTGTCGAACGCCTGCTTAACCCGGGTGGCGAGCAATACCGGATCAGTCGTCTTGCTGATCCCGAGTGCATCATATGCCTTCTGGCCACCGCAGACTTCGTAGTACAGTTCCGCATCGGCCTTTGCCCCGGACAGTACCGCCAACGCCTTGATTGCGTGTGCGTCACGAACCTCGGGGGTCTTGCCCGGCGGGTCGATCAAGTCAGTCAGGCTGAATTTCTCCGCATCAATCGTGTCGAGTTCGCATTCACCCTTGCGGCGTTTCCTTCCGCCCACCGGTGCCACGACGCCAAATCCCTCGATCTTCCCACTGACGGCGCCATCGTGCAGCGTCACGTCAACCTTGTGGCCAGCAAGCCAGTCGATCGACGATATGCACGTCGTCTTGCCACTGCCACGTGCCCCACGAAATTCGTAAACTCCCGGGCCTTGCGAAAGGTCGATTGAAAAAGTGCCCTCGATTGGCCCAGCGTCCGTCACGTTGATTATCGACATTGTCGTTAGTCTCCCAATTCAAACGGTAATTCCTTGCAATGAAACCCCGCAGCCCAAGGACGCCCGCCGCCGCCGTGCTCCGCGGCGATGGCTCCGCAGTCTACGCGCTCGTCGAACGACCATAGGGCGATTACCCAGTCATGCCGGCAATACGCAAACTCCAGGAAGCTTTCGTGCTGGCCGCCGCGAATCGCTTTGAAGAACTCGCCGTTGCGACTCGCTGCCGTATTGTTGGCCGCGGCCCACGTATGTCCTGCAAACTCTACCGGAAACCAATTCGCCTGCACGGCCTCGGCGTCTTGGAGGCGTTGGTAGTCGCGAATCGCCGCACTACAACACATTCGCTTGGTCATGGTCTACACCCTTGTCGTGTGGGGGATTGGCAGGTCGGTCCGTAGCGTGACCAATTGCCGCGTGACTTCTAATTTCTCCCCGAATGCTATTACGGCCTCGCGTTTCTTCGGCGTGAATCGCTTGTCCCCTGCCGAGGCCGCGGCGATCACCTCTTCGACCGTGCCGAATGCGCGAATATACGCGGCCGCCAACACCGCGCCTACATCTTTGGCACCCTTAATTCCATCCGTCGAATCGCCCATAAGTGTCTGCATCGCAAGCCATTCCCGTGGACCGAGGCCAGTCCCTTCAATGTATGTCGGGGTGCCTTCTTCAGCCGCGAGAATGGAAGCCCAACGCTCCGAAGATAATTGCAGGCCGAGCTTTTGCTTGTCGTCTGGTGGAACTAACCACAAGCCAGTGTCGTGTAATAGGTTCCGTGTCCTGTATTTCGGGTGTGGGCGTATCGTGTAGTAGCGGTAGACCGGCGTGGCATCGCCGGTATGCTCGTCTTCTGCCCATTCGACGTCCAAGAGGATAGTGCAGGAGGCTGATAGGCACTGCCGCAAGTCTTTGTCCACTGTGAGCAGTATGACAGTCCCATCGAATTGCGCCGCACAGCTAGCCAGCACGTCATCTGCTTCCATGCCGTCGACCACAACGCAAGCAAACCCTTCGCTTCTGAGCATATCCCACACTAATCGCAATTGCTGGAGATGCTCTGGCTCCTTCTGCGGACGGTCCTTGTATTTGTCGTCCCAGTCCTTGGTCAATTCCTTGCGGTGATTTGTCGGGCTATCGAACGCGCAGACAACATCCGTCACGCCCTTGGCCTTCATTCGCTCGACCGTACGACGCACCCATCCAGTAACGCCAGCCGCCGCGTCCACGCCAGCCCCAGAACTCCATTGACGATGCAAGTAATACGGCACGTCAACAGCCAACAACCGACGCTTGTTCTCCGCGCGTTCATCCCGATTCGCCTTGGCTGCCTCGTCGGAAGTCCGACCGTTGTCGACGTGGGTCTGCACTCGCTGAATGCGGTCGGGCTCGTTCTTAGCCCTCATGTGTGTCGTCCATGACGCCAGTGGATTGCGGTCTTCCGGTTTCGGGTAAGCCCTTGCGACACTTTCCCAGTACGCAATTCGCTCAGGGCTGGAATCTTCCGGGAACACTTGGCTGTAGTTGTCGTCCCCCAGTTTCCTCCTGGCAGCCCTAGCCAAATCACCGATGTACCACAGGATGCAACGCTGCCACTGAATCAGGTCCGTCCCCCATTGCTCCATTTCCTCAACGGACATTCCCTGGCAGTCGAGAAAACGTTTACGCATTCGGCTCATTTGCCTACTCCTCAAACGGCACGTCAGAATCCGGCCCCACCAATTCCCGCCAGCACGCCTGATACCATTCTGGCGACCACGATTCCACGTCGTTGTACTCGGCTTCTTCGTCGAGAATGGATTTGCACCACCCGGAAAACGCCTGTTGCTTCGCCGGCCGATCCATTCCTTCGAGGTCGTCAGCGTAAACTCTAGCGTACTTCAGCTTCAGCGAATTCAGTTGTTGCCCAGATACAATGTCTTCCATCTCCTCGGCAGACGCTATTTCTCCGCTGGCCAAATAGCCGGCAAACGACAACGCCCGCCCAATGGCGATCGTTTCCAACTTCTCAAATGCCTTGTGTTGATTCGTCTTGCCGAGTGAATGGCCAACATAGACGCCCTTCGGGGTCGTGACCCTTGCCTCGAATAGGGCGTGATTATCTTTGAATTCAACGCTAGTCTCTATCGAACACTGCTTTGTGTCCTCGTGAATTGCCTTTACGCGGGTCGAGACTTTTGCGTACTTTACGCCCTTGCCAAGTTCGATTGTATCCGCCGTGCGCTCACTCATTCCTTGATCTCCTCCTCTGTCTGTTGTGTCTGGCAGACTATTCGCATTTCTTAGGACTCGATACGAATAAATACATCGCGACCCCGCCGCCGACGTAGCCCCACACCGGAGCACCACAGAGCCACAAGAGCGTGCCAGCCAGGACACCAAACATGATGCCGCCGCAGATACGCTCAGCACGTGTCGTCGAATTCATCGGTCATCTCCCTTTAGCTGCACTGGCACGTACCGTACTCACCGCAACACCGATACGTGTATTCCTGGCACACCGCACACCACGTGCCTGGCATCTGATGCTCGTCGCACCACCCGCCAACCTCGCCGTGGTCGCGTGGCTCATCACTCATTCGCTGATCTCCTCCTCGGTCGGCTCGGCAGCCACTTCCTCAGCAGCACGCGCACGCATTAGACAGCCCAGCGTGCGTATCTGGGCCCGGTGCTTCTTGTTCAGGTCCGCGATGTGCTGCTCCAATTCAGCGGCCGTCATCGTCGCGATCGTCTTCATCTTCATCGTACTCCTCCTTGTACTCGAATCGGATTATTACTGTACGGCCGCGATGAATTATCATCGCGCCGTCCATGTCTGCATCACACAGGATCGCCCCGGTGAGATCGGCCCCGCGGAGATCGGCCTCGCGGAGATCGGCCTCGCGGAGATCGGCCCCGCGGAGATC
>CAZUAH010000029.1:37348-51344 GCA_964617665.1 uncultured Pirellulaceae bacterium | reverse complement strand
AAATCCGAGCCGCTACTTCATGGCCACGCGCTCGCAGAGTGCGCCGCCGGACATGTCGATTCGGCGGTCCTATTTCCAGTGACGGCGCTTTGAATTGGCACTCGGCTATTTGGTACGGAAGGAATATTTGTCCTTTTGTTTTGGTTGCGAGAGCAGCAAGCTCCTTTTTCGCGTGCGAATCGGTTTTCCATTTGATGAGGCACGTGTAGGTTCTATCATTCAGGGGCTCACCGTCTGGATATAGCAGTGTCCAGGACCTATCGCTCGAATCGCTCGGCCCAGACACGAAGGCGACATTCCAGGCATTCATGGTCAGATCGCCGCATCCCTGCATCAGTACGAGTTCGCCAAGACGGTGCTTCTTTATCATGTCTCGCGCCACCCTCTCGTGGGACTTGGCGCACAACGCCAATAACAGAAGACGCAGGAACTTCCTTGAGTTGTAGCGCACTGCATCGCAGAAGGACAACTGTTTGAGGTAACTTCCCAATTGCAGTTCAAAATCAGGATACGTTGCGTAAAGCTTGCTGATTTCCTTGTGTCCATATTTCGTCAGCTCAGCCTCGTCTATTTCTTGAAAGGCCTTTTGGAAGGACTTCAGTAGCGTCTTTGCTGAACGAACCTCTTTCAGGAAATCGGAGAATTGGTCTCTGAAATCTGCGACGGTGTTGGCTAGTCTAAACACGTCTAATGAAGGAGCGTCTAAGAAGTCGCTGGCATCTGGGAAATAGGCGAGAAACGTGTCCTTACAGTCTTCGAGCGCGTTGTTGCCTCGAGTCTTTTTGTCGAGGACATAGCTGACCGCGAAGCAAACGAACAAGTGCCTAATATCCAACTTCCGGAGTTTCTCTGTTATGTAGTAGGAGCCAATACGCTGCTCATTGGGGTCCGTCGTATACCGTCCCGGTTGCTCCGGATCCTCCATGATGGGCGACGTGTCGCCCGTGCGCTGAATAATTGGCCCCTTTTCGAGACCAACGGAATAGGAGAGATGCAAGTCGATTCGATTAGGATCGGCTTCTATCAGGCCGCATTTCTGTTCGCTCTCATCGCGCATCTCACCCTTTGGCCCACGCGGGGCGTCTTGGTTTTTCTTGTCCAATTCACCGAAGTGGCGTTGAAACCACTTCCTGTCCTCTTTGCGAATCCAGAGTTCCTTTTGATCGTCTGCTGTTGACACGATTTCCTCCCCGTCTGCAATAGGCAACCGAAAGACGCCTGTACAAAATCGACACACCAGCCGCAAGATCCTGTTGGACAATACCCGTAAATACCGTTGTCGGCACCCATATTTTGACCGGTGTCTATGCGGATGCAAGCAGGGGGCCCATCAATTCTTGACGCGATCGTTGCCTCGTCGCAACGGGCCGAGTGCGTTCGCCAACGTACCGAGTGCCGCATCCCCTCCGGCGTCACCTCCATGACACGCGAGTCCGGTGGACGCTTGTGTTGATGTTCGCTGCATAGCCAGTTTCTCGAATAATTGGCCATCCATTCCATATCGAGCGGGACGTGTACATATCAGCTAGCGTCTTCCGATACGTCGTGTTGGGTTTCATCAGGCCCGTGGCGCGCTTGCATCAAATTGTGTATCGAGGTCAGGCTGGGATTACAGACGAGCATCACGGCGTCAATACAAGCTATAATGAACGGCGGTTCATCAATCAGCATTCCGGCGCACGCCGTACCATAGCAAGGAGTCTCACTAATGCAGCGCAACGCATCTTTCGTATTCTTCACATTTCTCACTTGCTCGACCATGCCCGTGACGGTGCTTAGATCGGCCGATGAAGAATATGGCGTTGCCTTCTCGACATACGTCGGCGGCAGCAACTGGGAGCATGCCCGCGACGTCTTCGCCGACCGAGATGGCAACGTCTATATGGTCGGCGGCACTGCCTCAAGGGATTATCCGACCACACCCGGGGCTTACGATCAGGAGTTCAACGACGGAGGCAAACAGCTCGGAGCCGCTGGCCAGTGCGATGCATTCGTTTCGAAGTTCGATCCGGCGGGCAGGCTCATCTGGTCGACCCTCCTGGGCGGGCCGAACTACGACAGGGCCTATGCCGTCGAGGTGGATGCCATGGGGTTTGTCTACGTCGCCGGGCGCGCTGGGCCAGGGTTTCCAGTCACGGATGGCGCGTTCCAGACGAAGTATGGCGGCAGCCGGTACAATGGATTCTATGGCTCTCAGAACAGCTTCGCGGCCAAGCTTTCACCCGACGGAAGACGGCTGATCTGGTCCAGTTTTGTAGGAGTCGGCGAACTCTGTCGCGACTTGGCCATCGACGGTGACGGCAACGTGTACCTTCCACTCGGTTGGAACACCAGGTCCGCAGATGTGCAGGCACCGGAGTGGTTCACACACGCCTTTGAAAATGCCTTTCAGAAGAAACCCGCTGGGAATCTGGACTGCGGTGTCATCAAGATCGATGGTGACGGTTCGCGTGTCGTGTGGGCCACGTGGCTGGGCGGTTCCAGTAAAGACACCCAAGAGGCATCGATTCGAATCGACACAAGAAACCGCGTGTATATCGTCTTCAACACGACGTCGAAGAACGTGCCCACCACCCCCGGCGCGTGCGCCCGCAAGCACAACGGCGGCGACGACGGTTTTGTCGCGGCGATCAGTGCTGACGGCTCGCGCCTGGTGTACGGAACCTACTTGGGCGGCTCGGGAGTGGATTGGGCTGTCAGCACGCACACCCTTGCCATTGATGCCGACGGAAATGCGTATGTATCCGTCTGCACCAAATCAGCCGATTTCCCTACGACGCCGGGCGCGTTCGACCGCAAGCGAGACGGCCCAACCGACATCGCCATCGTCAAGCTTTCGCCGACTGGGGCACTACTGCAGAGCACTTTCGTTGGCGGTAACGGCAGCGAGGGCGCCGACGGCATCTACGTTGATCCGCGCGGAAATGTGTTCTTCGTCGGTCAAACAGACTCCGACGACTTCCCCGTTACCTCGAATGCGTGCCAGGGAGAATACGCTGGCGGGAAAGACGCCGTGATCGTGCGTCTGTCAGCGGACTTCAGCCACATACTGTACTCAACGTACATGGGTGGAGAGTCCTTTGACACGGGCCGGTCCGCCTATCTTGGAGCGGATGGCAATCTCTACCTGACCGGTGCTGCCAATGGTCCCGGCTGGCCCGTCAGGAATGCGTACCAAGCCGAGTTCGCCGGAGGAGGAGGCCCCAGGTGGGGCAATGGGGATTGCATCCTGACCCGTTTCAAGCCGAACCATTGAAGACACGAGGTGCAAAATGAGAATTCACATCCGGTGGAAGCGGCTACCAACGGTCGCGTATGCCACTCTCATTGCGAGTTCCTCGTTGGCTATTGGGATTTCGTTGAGCGCTGCTGCCGTTTTCCTAGCCGTAGCCCACGATGTTTCGGGTGGAGAGATACTGGTTACCCCTCAGAACCAAGGCAGCGGAGAAGGCGCACATGTGTCTTCGTCATTTGTCCCATTTTTCGTCGATGACTTCGAGAAGTACGAGGACGGCGCATCGCTCAGTGCGGGCAAACCCTTCGACGCCGCTGGACGGACCAAGGCTTCAGACGAGAAGGCTCATCGAGGCCTCCGCTCGGCGCGGATGGCAATCCACCAGGGCGACAAGGGCGGTTTCGGCCGTTGGGGAGGCGTGATTCCAATCAAACCCGCATTGCCGCGAGGCAACGAGATCTGGGTACGACTTTTCGTACTTTGGCCCAAAGAGTTCGAGTTCAGCGCCACGCCCTGGATGAAGTTCATTCGCCTTCACAACCGAACCGGAGACAAGAAAAACGGTGGCTACAACGACCTGTACGTTGATAAGGGCGATGGCCATCAGTCGGTCCTTCGAACGATCAAAGAAAGGCATGACGTCTGGCAAACATACGATGGTCCGCCGCTTCCTCGAGATCGCTGGGAGAGCTACGAGGTGTATCTGGCCATCGACGACAAATCCGTTGACGCTGGCGGCAAAGGGAGGTTTCGTGTTTGGCGAGATGGCAGGTTGATCTTTGATCGAACGGACATACCGACGATCAGCACGGCAGACGGGACAATCGACTACCTCTACCTGTTCACTTACTGGAACAACGAAAAGCCGCCTACGCACCACTTATTCATCGACGACCTTGTTATTGCCACCAGCGCCGGCCCTCCGCCAAATACCGACGCTTGCGGAAACATGTTCATCGGTGACTGGCTGCCGAAACGATGACGCGAAACGGTCAGGCGCGAGCAACGTGCGCCTCATTGCGATTGCCGCATTGTTTGCTAGTCGGACAGCCGAACATATATTGGTGCATCGGTGATGGTCACTTTTCTGTTGGGACGTAACGTCACGGGACTTCCCATCAGGTTCCAGGCCTGTTTGGCGCCAGGTAAGGGCAATTCGACCTCGGTCCCCGTTCTTGCCCAGGCGACCACAATAGGTCCCGTCGGCGTGTCAAAGTGATGGATCCACGTGTCCTCGGTGGGTCGATCAGTACGAAGAAAGCTCGCTCCATCGAGAACCCAGGTCATCTGGGCATAGGCGGCCACGTTGGGACGAGGCTGGCCATCGCCCTCCAAGAAACCCTCCCATGTTCGTATCACCGGAGATCCGTCGATGAAGAAGTTGTAGAAGTAGAACTGACGGACTCCCAATGCAAGCTGACTCACGTATTGACGCACCAGCCATCGTGCCATCTTCTCCGCCGATACGGTGTCCGCCGCACATGGTCGATAAGGCAAACAGGTTCCCGGATTCGCATAGCCGCCTTCGCTGTTGTATATGGGCAACTCGCGCCCGGTTTGGCGCATCTTCTCGCGGATTGCCTTGATCCAGGCTTCGATCGGTTCCCGCGTCTCGTCGACCGACTGCGTGATGTACTGGTGGAAACTGAACGCGTCCATCAGCTCTAGCGCCCCGCCGTCAATGATCTCCCATGTGAATTTGCGCGCCGGCGAGCCTTCGTGGTGGGCTCCGGCGACACAACCTCCGATGACCATAGCCTGAGGATCCTCGCTTTTCACAATCGGGTAGGTATGTCGCAACATCTCGACGTACGCCTCCGCGCGAGTTTGTCCGGCGCGAGGGATGAGCCAGTCAGTCAGATTTGGCTCGTTCCATACTTCCCAGACGCGGATATCTTTCTTGTAGCGACGAACTGTTTTTGCCACGTACTCTTCCCAGTCGTTCCAGTCCTTGGGGACCCATGCACCCGAGCCGGTATAGAAAGAGTGATCGGTAGCACCAGACGGAGCCGTCGATGCCCATGTCGGGCAGCGGTCCAGGGAACCCGTGAGCTCAAGGCCAGCTTTTCTCGCAATGGCAATCGGAGCATCGCGCCAAGCCCATACTCCTTTCGATTTAGGTTCGACCACTCGCCACTTGGTATGATTCGGGGGATGCAGGCGAAGCCAACGCACGCCAACGGCTCGGGCCACGGCAAGGCCATCGGGGTCGAGAGAGAAGTGTGCGCCGAAAGGCGAAGTTGTGGCATCCGAAGATCGTTCAGGCGGCGGCAAAATGGCAAACGTGCACTGGTGCACACCAGGAGCGTCGTCCTGCCAATGGACGGACGCGCGATACCAGCCCCGGCCGAGATCGCTCGCGTCGATTTGCATTTCCGCGCGGCCGGTCCTCGGAGGAGCCCAATGGCCTGACCTGCGGATCTCCCCCCAGAAATCTTCGATCGACCATCGGACCTGCGTGACCGATGACGACGGTGGTGTTGATGCCATCAAGTGAAGCGTGGTACGATCCCCGTCGTGGTAGTAGGCCAGCGGATGTCGGTCGGCGACGATCGCTGCCTGAAAGATGCCGGTTTCGTTGCCTGGGGCATCCTGACGGAGTTGAACGTTGTCGATCCACACGGTCGACGGGCCGAAAATCCGAAAGCTCACGTAGTCGTTCGCATGGGGAGCAAAACGCGTCTTGCCGACTGCGGTGAACGTTTGCCAGTCCGTATCAAGTTTGGCACGAAGGCCACAGTGTCTGGTGCCCGCGTTGACTTCGGTGGGCGCACTGGCTTTCAGGCGGCACGAGAAGTAGACCGGATGTCCAGGCGACACGGGCACGACGTCACTGTTCAGCGTCACATGAACGCCTTCCGGTACCTGCAACCGCAGGCAGGGGTTGTTATCCAGATGCTGCACGGTCATCTCAGCCGCTTGCCAGTAGTCACAACCGTGCCCGATTAGCCAGCTTGCCAAACGAAGATCGAATTGTCCGTTCCGAAGCAGGTTGCCGGTCTTGGGAGGTCGAATGGCATCGGCAGCTTCCCCCTCCGTCAAAACCTGAACGGAAACGTCATCCACCCACAATGTGCCCTCGCGAGTGAAGCGGATCATCAGCCGCGCCGAAGGGTCTTTGACATTGGACGTATAGAAGTATTCGACATGCTGCCACTTTTCGCTGGCATGCGCGGCCTTCTCCACATAGACGCGGTATGGCGACGGCGATTGACGCAGTTGAAAAGCCACCGGGCCTACATCGCCGCGCAACCAGGCACTCACGCGATAGATCTGGCCAATGCGCAGCGGCACCGGAGCAGTAGGGATCAGCTGGACTGCACCATAGTCCAGCCGAGTGCAATCAATCCGCTGGCACGCGTCGCCTTCGTGGTGAGATATCTGTCCACGTCGATACTCAACATCGAGATCGGCCCAGGTTCGAGAGTTGTCCGCCCACCCTGTCGCGATTCCTTCGGTGTAGCCTCCTTCAAAACCACCATTGCGAAGGAGTTCCTCTTTCGCATGATTGGGAGCCGCGAACAGCAATGCCAATGTAATAAGGACGAGCAAACGCGTGAAAATCATCGAGTATCTTCCTGACTCAACGAGGGAGTATATCCGCTGCGGAGACTCGATCGTAACCTTTAGTGACCATCACCTCAAACGTTGGATACGGAGCGGAATTGCGAGACGCCCCGTAAGCCTATGCGACAACGCCCGTATCCAACCGAATCTGGTACAATACTCGGTAGTTTCTATCCCGTCTGGTATCGCCACGTTCGCTGACAGAACTCCGCGCCGCAGGCGCGAAACCAGGAGGTCATGCAATGCAACATACTTTGAAGTCGCACGGTCTGAACAGTCCAACACAGTACCTCGTGGATTTGCACATCTGGCTGATGATGCTGATTGTATTCGCGGCGACCGTTCCCGTGCATGCTTACGATGCCAAGACTGTGGCGGACCTATATTCAGTCGCGGGATTCCAGGGCGGCGTGGTTGTTCAACTGGGCGTGGCAGGTGGCAAGGAGATCGCGGCACTACGATCCGGCGAGAGCTCTTTGGTGCAGGGACTGGACAAGGACCGCTCCAAGATTGCGCGTGTACGGGAATACCTCTCCTCTCAGGGAATACACGGCGCGGCTACGGTTCGAGAGTTTGACGGCCAACACCTTCCATACATCGACAACATGGTCAATCTGATTGTGGTAGATACGAAATGCGAGATGCGAGATGCGGGAAGCGAGATTCTCCGAGTCCTGACACCGCGCGGCGTGGCGATTGTGCGAGAGGAGGGCAATGAAGCGTGGCTATCCCGCATCCCACATCCCGTATCGCGCATCTCGGATCCCGCCTCCCGCAGCTGGGACGGTTTTGTGATGTTCAGAAGGCCGGTCCCTGCAGACACTGACGAGTGGACTCATTACCTCTACGACGCCGGAAACAATGCAGTGTCGAATGACACGCGCATTGATTCGATGCGACGCCAGCAATGGGTTGGTGGGCCGCGTTGGTCGCGCCACCACGATCACATTGCGGGGCTTACGGCCATGGTGTCTACTGGTGGGCGCATTTTTTACGTCATGGACGAGGGAAAGAACTGGTCGGTCTTGCTGCCGTCGAAGCATTTCCTCATTGCCCGCGACGCGTTCAACGGAACGATTCTGTGGAAGAAGCCACTAGCGTCCTGGCACCCTCACCTCTGGCCGCTGAAGAGTGGACCTGCCCAGCTTCCTCGACGGCTTGTCGCACTGGGGAAGAAATTGTATCTGCCGTTGGGCATGGCCGAACCGCTTAGTGTGCTGGACGCCGACTCGGGCGAGGTCATCCGGACCTTCTCTGAAACACAGGCAACGGAAGAGGTGCTGGTGTCTGATGGGACGATTTACGTTCTGGCCAATCCAGCGCCAGAGTTGTACGAGAGTTTCACACTTGGCAACGCTCACAATGGAACGCAGAAGGGTCGTGTCGCCAGAGAGTACCCCTGGAATAGGAGCCCAAGAAATCTGGTTGTACTTGACGACGAATCCGGCGACGTATGCTGGCAGAAGCAAATCGTGGCAGCCCCCTTGTCGCTGACCATCGGCAACGAGAGCGTCCTTTTCTACGACGGCTCACAGATTGTGGCTCTGGATAAGGCGAACGGCGACGAGTTGTGGAGAACCGACAACATCAAGGCGAAACCGGTGTTTGCGGTCAACGAGGCTCCGATTCTTGTGGCTTACAAAGACTACGTTCTCTTCGCCGGCGCGAACCGGCGCATGAGCGCTTTCTCAGCCGAAACAGGCAAACGGTTTTGGGAAACCGAGCATCTCCGAGGCGGATACTGTTCGCCACAAGATCTGTTTGTGATCGACGACTTGGTGTGGTCCGGGGCCATCGACACGCCTCGAAACACAGGGATCTTCGCGGGGCGAGACATACGGACAGGCGAACAGAAACGGGACATCCCGGCGCAAGACGTTCCGTACACGTTCGGCCATCACCGATGTCATCGCGCGAAGGCGACCTCTCGGTTCATCCTGGCATCCAAGACGGGTATCGAGTTCTACGACATCGAGAAACGGCGCGAAAGTGTCAACCACTGGGTCCGCGGTGGATGCCTGTACGGAATCATGCCCGCAAACGGCTTGATCTACTCACCGATGCACAGTTGTGCCTGCCATCTGGACTCGAAACTGACAGGCTTCAACGCGCTGGCACCCGAGAAGTCGAGAGACGAGAGTCAAGAGTCGAGAGCTGGAGATCGTCTGGTGCGCGGCCCTGCCTTTGGCCGTGCTGCGGACTCTCGAGATCCGACCCTCGATCCGTCCTGGCCAACCTATCGTGCGAACAACGCCAGGAGCAGTCACTCGGCCGTGCCTGTGCCAGACGGCTTGAGACCCGGGTGGGAAACGCCGTTGGCCGGGAAGCTCAGTGCTTTGACGGCTGGTTGTGGCAAGGTCTTTGTTGCCGCTGTCGACGAGCATCGTCTGTATGCCCTGGATCAGGACACGGGCAAAGTCGCTTGGTCTTTCCTTGCAGGAGGCAGAATCGATTCTCCGCCGACCGTTTTCCAGGGATTCGTCTATTTCGGATGTGCCGATGGGCACGTCTATTCTCTGGCTGCTACGGACGGGCAACTCGCATGGCGTTTTCGACTTGCGCCCGACGACAGCCAACTGTGTTCCTACGGCCAGCTCGAATCTGTCTGGCCGGTGAACGGCAGTGTTCTGATGAAGGACGGGAAACTCTTCTGTGTCGGCGGTCGATCGTCGTTCCTGGACGGAGGCCTCCCGTTCGTGCGGCTTGACGCGTTGACCGGCGAACTGGAAGCGGAATCCATGCTCGATGATTTGGATGCAGGAACTGGAAAGAGCATACAACTGTCGTCTGCCCAATCGATCATGCCGTCGGCCATTCCTGACATTCTCTCCAGCGACGGAAAGAACATCTTCATGCGCGTCGAGAAACTATCTGACGACGGCAAACGGATCGGTTCAATCCAGTTTGATGAAGAGCGTCAGTACGAAGAGCGACACATTTTCAGTTGGGCCGGTTTTCTGGAAGACTCCTGGTTGCACCGGATCTACATGACCTACGGGAACGGGAAATTGCCGCGGGGGACCTACTTGAACTGGTGGACCTACGGAGAACGGAACCCTGACGGGCGGATCCTGGTGATGGACGACACGAAGATCTATGGCTACGGCCTGAAACCGAAGTACCATACCTGGAGTTCAACGTTCCTGGATTATCAGCTCTTCTCGGTCAACAAGGAGATCGAGACCGAACCCATTACTGGGCCGACGATATTCGGCAGAAAGATGGGACGCACGCCGTTACGAAAGCTGCGCAATAACTGGGCGGCGGAAATCCCCTTCTACGTGAGAGCCATGATCAAGACATCGGACAAATTGATGATATGCGGTCCAGAGAAGATCATCGACGAAAAGGGTGTAATCGGTCGCTATCCGGAAGAAAGTGTACTGCAGGAACTGAAACAGCAGGATGCAATCCTGGACGGCGAAAGAGGCAGCCACTTGTGGGTCGTCCGCGCCAGCGATGGTCACGTCCTGGAGAAACACCAGTTGCCAGCTTCGCCGGTATGGGATGGCATGGCTGCGGTCCAGGGATGCGTTTACCTTGCCACGCAGAATGGAGTCGTGTGTTTTGGAGGTGAGAATAACGCGGAAGCAAGGGGCGGTTGATCCTCCAGATGTTCATCGCGGCTTAGCCATCAGCGCGTGGGATAGGCTTCCAGCCTGTCAGCCAGGAAAGACAGGCAAGATGCCTATCCCACTCTTCTCGTTCGCTTCAATTGTCGCTCGTCACCCGCTCAACGTATTCCATCAGGTAGCGCACGTTCTGCGGTTCCGTTTCATAGGGTAGAGCGCCCGTCCCCAGGCAGACGTTTGGCCGATCGCCGGCCACGGCCAGGACACGGTCGGCTTCCGCTTCGATTTCGGCATGTGTGCCTGAAGCGACAATGCGCAGGTCCATATTGATGCGGATGCGAACGTCAGGTCGATGAGCGACTCGGGCCATGAAATCCTCCTGATCGGTTTCAAACGGAGCCGCCAAGTACCCTGTGCCGGTTTCGAGCATGGGCTCGACGATCGGGGCGGTGTTACCGCCGATGATGCACGGGATGGGATGGCCGACCACTTCGCCGATGCGGCCCATGATCTGTTTGAGCGCCGGTAACTCGATCTGCCGAAACAAATCAGGTGAGAGCATAGGCGGGCAAGCCGCCGATTCGAAGAACGCCACGTCCACCTGCGCGTCCTTGATCGCCTGGGCGAATCGCACCTGGCCTTCGACCAGATGGACCATCGCCTCGGCAACCATGGCTGGCTCCATCGCCGCGTCCATCAGCAGCGTGTCGAAGCCGACCAAGTTGCTGGCAATCGAGAATGGCCCGCTGACCGGCACCCGGATGTTTGCCTCGGGGAAGCGCTCAATCAGCCGTTGAGCCGCTTCGATCTGCACGGGGATCCGCCCGTCCTTGGTCGGGTCCAGTGGCGGCAGTTTCAACAACTCGGCCGTACTCGACAGCGGATGGTGATTGATGGCCGGTATGTTGTGGCCGGACGGCTGGTCGATCACCGCGCCGTAGGCTTCGGGTTCCAGATTGTAGATGTCGATGCCGGGCATAATTGGCGTCTGGCGGTAGAACTCGTACGCCGCCGCGTGGGCTTGGTAGATCAACTCGCCATCGCGTGACACTTCCCACGGCGTACGCCCCAGCAATTTGGCCGCATGTTCGTAGACGGACGGGGAGACTTCCATTGCCATGATGTACCTCGTTATGAGAAAACCTCAATACGATCCGCGCTCAACATCGCGTCGGCCTTGCCTGCCAATGGACTGCGTAACACGAAATCGGCACGCACATCATGACAGAGTTTGTATATAATGTCATTACCCGATGGAATCACCAGACACAACAAGCCGTGAGTGCGTTTCCGCACCCCGCAAGGAGCCAACCATCATGCCAAACAGACCATCGTTCAATCGCCGCCGTTTTCTCCAGGGTACTGCCGCCGCTGCGTTGCCCGCGCCGATCGTAATCCCTCGTTCGGTTCTCGGTGCCGACGGCGTGCGGGCGCCTAGCGAGCGGGTGACGATGGGTTTCATTGGTTGCGGGCGGCAGTGTTACTACAAGAACATCCCGCTATTCGTGCGCACGTCGGGCGTCCAGGCACTGGCGGTGTGCGAAATCGACTCGTGGCGGATGGAGAACGCGGTAAAACAAATCAAGGCCCAATACGACTCGGGCAAGGCCAAAGGAACGTTCACGGCGGTCGACAAGTACGTGGACTACCAGGAGCTGCTGGCCCGCGACGACATCGACGCGGTGATGATCTCCACGCCCGACCACTGGCACGAGCCGATGGCCATGGACGCCATGACGGCCGGCAAGGACGTGGCTTTAGAAAAGCCGATCACTCGAACCATCGCCGAGGGTCAGCGGTTGATCGCCGCGGCCCGCGAGCATCAGAGGGTATTCCGTGTCGATAGCGAGTTCCGTAGCGGCAAGCCGGCGCATTGGGCCACGTCGATGGTGCGAAACGGCTACATTGGCAAAGTTAAACGGGTGCTGACTTGCGTGCCGGAGAGCGACATCCCGTGCCCGCCCCAACCGGAGATGCCGATACCCGAGGAATTGGACTACGAGCGATGGCAAGGCCCAGCCCCTCGAGCACCGTACACAGAGAAGCGAGTCCACACACCGAAGTCTTACGCCCGGCCAGGTTGGATGCGGCATCTGTTCTACTGCGACGGCATGATCACCAACTGGGGCACCCACCTGAACAACGGAGCCATGTGGGCCACCGATACCGAGCGAACCGGTCCGGTGGAGATCGAAGGTACCGGAACGTACCCCGAGCCGGAAAGCTTCTGGAACGTCCTGCTGGACTTCGACATCAAGTACGCGTTCGCCGATGGTCTGGAGTGGACCTACCGCACCGAGAAGCCATACCTCGTCATCGAGGGCGACGAAGGCTGGGTCCGGGCCGGATTTCGCGAGCTGGATGCCGAGCCCAAGTCGCTATTGACTTTGGAATTGAAGCCCGACGATCAGAGGTTCCGTTTCAAGAGCGAGAAGCAGGACTTCATCGATTGCGTGCGCAGCCGCGAGGAGACCCTCGAACCGGCCGAGGTGGGCCACCGCGTCACCTCCCTGGGCCACCTGGGCCACATCGCCATTCAACTCGGCCAGAAACTTCACTTCGATCCGGTGAAGGAAGTCTTCAAGAACAATGATGCGGCAAACGCGATGATCGACAAGCCGATCCAAAGTCCATCGTAGATTCTCGCTGTGCGCGTGCTAGAATAGGCGCAGTTTGAAACAAGTCACAACCAGGAGCCCCCCAATGACACGAACACTACAGTTTGCCGCTGCGGTCGTTGCCGCGTTACTTTTTACCTCGTCAACCATCGCTGGCGATAACGAACTGTCCGACGAAGAGAAACAAGCTGGTTGGCAACTGCTGTTCAATGGCGAGGATCTGACTGGTTGGAAATGCAATAACGGCAAACCCATCGCGACGCCGGTTGAAGAAGGGTCGTTGGTTCCGTACAAGTCGGGCGGGTACATCATCATTCACGAACAACCGTTCGATAACTTTGTGCTGAAATGCGATGTCCGCTGGGAAGACCCTCGCTGCAATTCCGGCATCTTCTTCCGAGTCGAGGATCCGAAGAACCCCGTGCACACAGGCTACGAGGTTCAGGTCATGAGCGGCACGGGGGTTGGCAAGCACCATTTCGGTGCGATCTACGATCTGGCAGCTATCACCAAGAACACCGGTAAGGAAACGGGCGAATGGAACACGGTCGAAATCCGGTGCTATGGGCCGTACATCAATGTGAAGGTAAACGGTGAAGAAGTCGCCGCAATGAACTGCGACAAGTTCGACCAGCCGGGTATGTGCCCCGATGGCAAGAAGCACAAGTTCAAGCTGAACGGCAAGCCGCGAGCGGTCAAGGACTTTGCTCGCGCGGGCTATCTAGGGTTTCAGGATCACGGCCACAAAGTCTGGTACAAGAACGTCAAACTGTTGAAACTGAACTTGAAGGACTAGAGCGCGTGTGGGGTAAGTGTAGCGGGTTCTTCGCCGTTTGGCCCATGAGCAACAGCGCCAGATGCGACTCGCACTAGCGGCGAGCCCTCGTCAGACGTGCTGCACAGTCCGATGGCACGAACCTGATGATTCATCTCAACGAGGTCACGCGAGCCATTCGTGGACCACTTTGCCTCCCACATCGGTCAAGCGGAAGTCGCGACCTTGG
>CAZUAH010000029.1:0-37248 GCA_964617665.1 uncultured Pirellulaceae bacterium | reverse complement strand
CCATTCGTGGACCACTTTGCCTCCCACATCGGTCAAGCGGAAGTCGCGACCTTGGAAGCGATGGGTCAGCTTCAGATGGTCCAGCCCAAACTGATGCAGCATGGTGGCATGTAGGTCGTTGATGTGGACCGGGTCCTCTGTGACATTCCAGCCGATCTCGTCAGTGGCACCGTAAGTCAGACCGCCTTTCAAGCCTCCACCCGCCAGCGCCATGCTGAATGAATACGGGTGGTGATCCCGCCCCGTACCAACTTCGCGTTTCCCACTGCGGTTTTCACCAAGCGGCGTGCGGCCGAACTCGGTGCCCCATACGACCATGGTGGAATCGAGCAGCCCGCGCTGTTTCAGGTCGCGGATCAACGCCGCAATCGGCTGATCAACACATCCGGCATTGTACGGCAGCTCCTTGGGAATATTGCTGTGGTGGTCCCACGAGGCGTAAATGATGTTGATGAACCGCACGCCCCTTTCGACCATCCTGCGCGCCAACAAGCAGTTGCGAGCGAAGCCCTTGTATGTCTCACCCTGTTTGCCGCGACCGGCAAAGTCCTTCGGCTCAGGACGATTCAGCCCATACGCCTCGATCGTCGCTTCGGTTTCGCCTGAGAAGTCGATCAGTTCCGGCGCCGCCGTCTGCATACGATACGCCAATTCATAGGAAACGATCCGCGCCGCAATCTCCGGATCGTGCACTTCCGCATAACGTTGCTGGTTCACGTCGCGCAGTACGTCCAAGCCTTGACGCTGCAATTCCGCAGGAATGCCTTCGGGGTTGGTCAGATTCAAGACCGGCTCGCCTTGGTTGCGGAACAGGACCCCAGCGTACGTCGACGGCAAGAATCCCGACTGCCACAACGTTGCGCCGCCCGACGAGCCGCGCCCGCTGGTCAACACGACGTAACCCGGCAGATTCTGTGAAACGCTGCCCAGCCCGTAGGTGAGCCACGATCCCATGGTAGGCAAGCCAAACGAGCCGCGTCCGCACTGCATCATCAATTGGCCAGGATGATGATTGAATTGCTCTGTGTGTAGCGAACGAATCAGCAGCAGATCATCTGCAACGCTGCCCAGATGCGGTAGCAGCTCGCCCAGCTCCATCCCACAATGGCCATGTTTGTGGAACTTGTAGGGCGAGCCTTGCAGCAGAGCTTTGTCCTTCTTGATGAAGGCAAAGCGGACATTCTCCAACATCGACTCCGGCAGTGGTTTTCCGTGCTGCTCCTTGAGCATGGGTTTCGGGTCGAACAGGTCGATGTGCGAAGGCGCGCCCGCCATGAAGATGAAGATGCACGCCTTTGCCTTCGGTTCAAAGTGCGGCGGACGCGGCGCCAGAGGATTGACACCAGCCGGCTGGCTACCTGACGTCTCGGCGCCTGCGGCCGACGATAGAACCCCGTCTTGCGACAACATAGCGCCCAACGCTGCCATCCCGAGTCCGCTGGCGGTCGTGTTCAGAAACTCGCGACGTGTCTGCGTGACAACTTGGTCCGTTGGATACTGGCGTCGAGTCTTCATGGAGATCGGTTTCCCGTGTCAATCGCGCACAATGAATTCGTCCAGGTTCATCACCATCCGCAGCGTTGCGACCCAGGCCGCGTTCTCTGCCGTGGCGACATCCTCCACCGCATGCCGCTGGGTCAGTTTGGCGGCATCCTCGCCGTTCGCCTGGTAGTAATCGCGCGCCGCATTCAACAGGTCGTAGAATCGCCCTAGCTCTGTACTGTATGGCTCGCGTGCGATACACAGACGAAGGGCGTACGTCAATCGCTGCGTGTCGTCGCTGCCTCCTTCGGTCAGTACGCGGTGTGCCATGGCCTGCGCCGCCTCGGTGAACACGTCATTGTTCAGAGTCACCAGTGCCTGCAACGGCGTGTTGCTCGCCTCGCGCTCCAGCCGTGTCGTGTTCGAATCGGGGCAATCGAAACTGATAAGATTGGGATGCGGCGACGTCCGCTTGAAGAACGTGTACAAACCACGGCGGTAGCGGTCTTCGCCCTGGCTGGTGGCCCATTTGAAGTTGTTTGCATAGCTCAGCTCGGTGACGCCCGGGGGAAGCGGCGGAAAGACGCTGGGACCGCCGATCTTCTTGCTCAGCAATCCGCTTGCGGACAAATACAGATCGCGGACAACTTCCGCCTCGACGCGCAGGCGATTCTGTCGAGCCAAGAGTCGATTGGTTGGATCGGTCTCTTTCAGTTCAGGGCGATGGTTGGACGACTGACGATACGTCGCACTCGTGACGATCGCTTTGATCAGCTTTTTACGGCTCCACCCCATCTCACGCGGAAAGTTCCAGGCCAGCCAATCAAGTAACTCCGGATGACTTGGCCGCTCGCCTCGCACCCCAAAGTCGTTCAGCGTTGCCACGATGCCTCGACCGAACAGATGAGCCCAGACTTGGTTCGCCGTAACACGCGGCGTCAATGGATGATCGGCGTTCACCAGCCAGCGAGCCAGATCGAGACGGTCCGCCGGTCGATCGCCGTGCCGAGACTTCAGTGGGTGAACTCGAGCGATCACCTCCAACGCTTCGGGGCTTACCGCATCGCCAGGCTGCAAGAAGTCACCGCGACGAAGGATTTGTGCGTTGCGTTCGGCCGGCGCGATCACGCGCACTTTCATCATGGGCGATTTTGGAACGCTCTTCTTGATCGCTGCCAGCTCCTTGGCCAGCTTCGCGGTGACCGGATCCGTCGACGCGACATGGTCGGCGATCAGCCGCTGCTGGTCATTAGACCGTTTTGATCGCTCGGTCCTTAGAGCGTCGGCAACCGGTTTCGAAAGAGCCCGCAGTGGATCGAAACCGGTCATCGTCGATACTCGGAAACGACCAATTGTATGAAGCCCACCGTACTGTTGGTCGAGGACGACTTGCAGATACTTTTTGCCCGCCAGATCAACCGGTTGTCGCGTGTAGAACGTGATGTGGTGATCCTTGCCGATTTGCGGCGAGATGGCCCAACCCGAACGATCTCTCGAAACCAGAGCATCCTCGGGCGGGAACTTATCTTGCGCGAAATCAGCTTCGGCCGCCGAGAACTCTACCTGCGTTTGCTGTTTGAAGTCGGGATGGTCACTGGCATAGACTCGCACCTCGCTGAGTACGAAATTGCCATGGGGTGTCCGTTCCGGCCCCTTTTTCCCCAGCGAATCGTGCGACAAGACATCCAGCCGAATCCCCTTCAACGGTTCTTGCGGAGCTTGTATCACGATCGTGTACTGGTCCTTGTCTGCAGCCTTTCCCGAAACCAACAGAGAATCATCCTCTTGCGCGGTCAGCTCGGCACCGCTATCCGACTTCGCCTCGATTGCTTTCGCTGTTTCGAACTGCACCGGACTACCTGCCGCAGCAAGCTTCTCCGCCATCTCCTTTTCCCAAGCGTCAATCTGCGGCTGCAGTTTGCCGACTGCGGCATCGTATTGCTTCTGAAGATCCGCGACTCGTTTGTCGTATTCTGCCTTTTCCTGGCGATAGCGATTCATCGCGTGCTGGCTTTTCGATACCTCAGTGTCTGCTTCGTTCGCATTGTTGAAGAAGGCGAACAATTGGTAGTACTCGCGCTGCGTAATCTGGTCGTACTTGTGCGAGTGACAACGGGCACACGTCATCGTCAGGCTCATCCAGACGGCGGCTGTGGTCTCGGTTCGATCGAACGTTGCCTCGACGCGAAACTCCTCCTGATCGACACCGCCTTCTGTGTTCGTGAGCGTTTGACGATGGAATGCAGTGGCCAGCTTCTGCTCTGGCGAGGGATCCGGTAACAGGTCGCCGGCCAGTTGTTCGATCGTGAACTGATCGAACGGCGTATCGTGGTTGATGGCATTGATGACCCAGTCGCGATACCTCCACGCATTCGGTCGAGGACGGTCCTTTTCGTAGCCGTCCGAGTCGGCATAACGCGCTTTGTCCAACCAGTGCCGCCCCCACCGCTCGCCGAAATGCTCGGAAGCCAATAGGCGGTCGACCAGTGCCTCATAGGCCTCGGGCGAGGAGTCGCCAACCAACGCCTGCACCTCGTTGGGAGACGGCGGCAGCCCGATCAGATCGTAGTACAGACGCTTGATCAGCGTAGCTCGATTGGCCTCCGGTGCCGGACTGATCTTGTCCTGTTCCAGCCGCGCCAACATGAATCGGTCAATCGGGCTGCGCACCCACGCTTCGTTTTCTACCGGTGGAAGCGTAGGTTCCTTCACAGGTTCGTAAGCCCAGTGTTGCTGATACTGGGCACCTTCGTTGATCCACTTTCGGAACAACGCGATCTGATCCTTGGTGAGCGGTTCGCCCTCGGGAGGCATGCGTTCAAATCCGTCGGTTGTCGCAACGCGACGCATCAACTCGCTGGCATCCGCGTTACCAGGCACGATGGCCCGCATGTCGGAATCGAGTTTCGCATACGCCTGCTCGGCAACATCCAGCCGCAATCCACCCTCCGCCTCATCCGGCCCGTGACACAATATGCAGTGTTTCGCAAGAAGCGGCTGGATGTCTCGTGCAAAGACCACACCGCTAGGGGCGGGAGTCGATTGCTCCTCGCCTCTCGCATAACAGCAACTCAGGCAAACAACAGCCAGCACAGCCGTAACAACGATTTTGTACATCTATTCCGCTCGCGAAGAGAACTCTTATGCCCCCTCTCCCGCACCGCGGGAGAGGGTTGGGGAGAGGGCTATTCAAACTCAACAGATCACCTTCCAAGAACCCGCAGGGAACCCTCGCCCACCACGGCTGGGAACGGTTTTCCTTGACTTCATGTCGCATCATATCAACTCGCCCTTATGAAAGCCACGTGCCGTCTATTCGCCAGGCACGAATGCTGCTTGCCGATTAAAACGATCCAAAAGTCGTTTCATGTCGAGGCAATGGCCAGATCTCGACCGGGGTCGCCACTGAGAAAGCTGCGAGAGCTGATAGACCAAGCGGAAGGGCGAGATGTTTGCGCGGTTTGCTTTCACGTCCGCTTGCCCACATGCGCCAGATAGATCGACGAGACAGGTCCAATATTCGCATGCCGATACATGAACGGCCGCCGTGCCTATTCCTAGCGGGGATTTCCTGCATCAGGCGGAGGCCCAGGGCTTCGAGCAACCGGTCCAGGGCTGCGGCGGGTAATTCCGCCTGGGCGGCGCGGAAGTCCGAAAGGAGACGCGGGTCGACGTTGATTTGCTTGGCCAATTCGGCCATGGGACAACGGCACAGGGCAATTGCCCTGCGGACGTCACCGAAGAAGTCTGGCTGGTCAGCGGCCGCTTTGATCTTTCGGATGTGCGCGATGTTCTCGTCCTCTCAGGCAAGTTCTTCGTCAACGGCCGATCGCCATTCGCTCCTCTGCTCGGCCGTGAGAGGCAAATGCACCCGTTGCTCCCCAGCAGCCTTTGCCTGCTGAAGCTGATCCTTCTGCTCTGGCGTCAATTGCATGTCTACTCTCCTACGTCGTACGCGGTCACGGGCTCGATCGTCTCGTTGTCTAACCGCCTGAACACACAGCAAAGGTATCGCCCCTCTAAGGTCGATCCAAATGCCACTGGATTCCCAGTCGAGCGGCTGACATCCTCATACTCCGGGTGGCTGACAATCTCCTCGAACTCTTTGGGCTATAGCGTATCAAAGACGCGTACTTCGACCAGGTGCACGCCGCTGTTCAGGTTGTGGTGGAGCATGTTCACGCGCACGTAGCGGGCCGTGATCGCTTCAAAGCGATGATCGTCGCCGCGCGGTGTTGCGGGTGCGTTGTTGCGGGTCATGTCGACGACCTGTCGCCAGGCCTTGCCGTCTTCGGATACTTCGACCGAGTAGCGGCAATACCGCTGGCCGCCCCAATACGGGAACACGTGCACCCGATTGATCTTCTTCGGTTTCTCCAGGTCGATCTTCAGCCAGGTTGGGTATGGATCTGTCTGCCAACTGGACGCCAGATTGTCGGCGACGCCGTCCACGGCAAGACCGGCCGGGTACGCCTCCAGCGATGCCGAGGCGGTCACCGGATTCCCAACGGCAATCCCTAACGCCTTGCGATCGAAACGGCCGAACCGCTTGACAAACACAGTGCGGCGCTGGTCGGCCGTCAGCAAGGCCAGCGGCTCGGCTGGATGACCTTTCTCCTCGTCCAGGAGGAACGGTTTGCCCGCGCGACTCGGATCGTGATTACCGTCCTCCACAATGGAATCAAATTCGCTTCGGTAGCCCTTGAGAATACCAAGTGCAGGGCATGCCAGAACTCGGGCAAGGCGATCGTGATAGCGTCGATGTCGTCGCGCGTGACCAAGTCGCGGAAGTCGCTATAGCGTCGCAGCCCTTGTACGTGCCTTGGCCAATATCCTCGGCATAGCGAGCGTTCGCTCGTTGCTGGGCACGCTCGCGTTTCGATTGAAACGGATCGCACATGGCCATGACCTGTGTGGCCGGGTCGCCAATGAACGCGCCGGCAAGGCCACTGCCCCGTCCTCCCAGTCCTATGTGACCGGTGCGGATACGGTCGTTGGCCGGCACGCGGCCGTTCATGCCGAGAACGGACCCGGGAACGAAGTGCGGTGCCGCCAACACTCCCGCTGCGCTGGCGAGAAACCGTCGGCGCGAACGCCGTGCGCTGGTGGCGTATTTCTGTCTTGTATCGCTTGAGGTCTCGTAGCTCATCTCGGGCTTTCCTTTCTCGCTCGTGATGTTTTTCCGTCATGCCCCGAAGTTCGTGCTGAATGCCAGCTACTCCACACGCCACTCGAGGATGCCTCCGGACCATTTGGGCTGGAGTTGCACTTCGATCCGCAGGGCGGTGGTGTCGACGGGATCGAAGGTGACTTTGTTGAACTGGTCGACCTGAATTCCGTAGGCCGAAGCTCCGGTTACGGGCCTCCACTGGTCTCTGTCCTTGTATGTCAACTGCCAGGATTGTGGCACGCGGCAACCGCCACTGCCCGTGTCGTCGAACCAGTATACGGCCACGGCGGATACCTTGCGCGGATCGTCGAAACGCCGCTCGACCCACTCGGCAGTTCCTTTGTGAGCCCACCAAGTCAGCCGTGGGATGCTCAAGTCGCTCGATTTTTGCGGTGACTTGCCGTCGAAGCAGGCTTCGGTCGAGTCGCGAAGCCAACAGTACGATGCGGCCCATTGCGGTAGCTTGGTGCGAAACCAGACGGTCATCTCATTCGCACCTCGGTTGGCCCAGGCATAGTAGGGGACTAGTGCAAGCACATCTCCCTCTTCCAAAGGCTGCATCTGGACAGTCACAACTCCGCCCAATAGATCGGGCCGGTCCTTCACTGCAAACTTCACTCGCGGCCCCGGTACTTTGTTCAAGACCGCACCGTCGTTGTCGACGCCCTCGGCGCAATACACGACTGGCCCCCGTTCGACAGCAAAGCAATCGACGTTGGCGCTCACTGCGTCGTTCGCCACAATTCGCCGAACGGGCATTGCCATCTGAAGCGTCACCACGTCGCCACGCTGCCATTTGCGTGCGATTGGGACGTAGCCCTTTTCCAGCTTCACCGGCACGGCTTCGCCATTGACCGCAAGCTTGACCGTGGGCTCTTCGATGTCGTCGTAGCGGTACAGGTCGCTCGGCACGGGCTGATTGCGTGCCCAGCCCGGGATGCGGACGGCCAATGTGAACGAGGCGTTGTCTTGAGGATCGACGGTGAGCTTGACGCGACCATCCCGTGGGTAGCGCGTCTCTTGTCGCACCGTCACCGGCATGCCGCCCACCTGCAAGCTCGCGGTACTGCTGGCAAAGAGGTTGACATACAGCGTTTCACCGCGCGTGGCATACAGAAAGGTTGGGATGGTGGGGAAAAACCGCACTACGTTCACCGGACAGCAGGCACAACCGAACCACGACGAACGCTGGTAGCCGCCACGGGATTCCAGCGGGTTGGGATAGAAAAACCGGTCACCCGAGAGTGATACGCCGCTCAAGAATCCGTTGTAGATGATGCGTTCCAGCACATCTACGTACCGGGCATCGCCGTGGGCCAGAAACATGCGATGGTTCCAGAGGGTGTGGGCAATGGCTGCGCAGGTTTCGCAATACGCCTGCTGATTCGGCAGTTCGTAGTCTTCGCCAAAGGCTTCGCCGTGCGTGCGCACACCGATGCCGCCTGTCAGGTACATCTTTCGCCCGACCACATTCTCCCACTTGCGTTCGAGTAATCGCAGTAAGTCATCGTCATCACTCAAGACCGCAACGTCCGTGGCACCGCTGTACAGATACGTTGCTGCTACGGCATGCCCGATCGCCTGATCGTGGCCCAGGAACGGCGGCCCCGACCACAGCGTGCCGCGTTGTCGGGCCTGCTCCACGAAAAACCGCGTCAGCGTCAAGTACTTGTCCTCGCCGGTCGCTCGGTACAGCTTGATCAGAGCGAGTTCGATTCCCGGATGTCCCGATGGCTTCTCGTTGCGGCCAGGGCGATACTCGCGCGATATCAAATCGGCTGCTTTGATCGCCGCGTTCAGAAAATGCCGCTTGCCCGTCGCCTTATGGTGCGCCACAGCCGCTTCGATCATGTGGCCCATCGAGTATGTTTCGCAGGTGCGCGTCGTCGCTTCGGAGAAGTGGGCGTAGTTCGGTTCGGCAAGCTGGATGTGCGGCATCAGATAGCCGTTGTCTGCCTGCGCAGCGACGATATCGGTCACGATCTGTTCCAGGTGTTGCTGCAGCGCCGGATCGGGATGCATTTGCAGGCTGTAGGCAACGGCCTCCAGCGTTTTGTAGACGTCCGAGTCGCCCCACATGTAGCCTCGATACTTGCCAACGCTGCGTCCAGCCAGCAAAGCAAAGCCATCGAGCGATCCTTGCTTTTCCAACTCTCGGAGCACGTGTGGAATCGTGACGGTTCGATTGGTTTCCAGACGCGGCGACCAGAAGTCATCGCTGATCTTCACAGCCGGCAAGGGCACCGGCAACTGCGGATAGTCTTGGGAAGCGGCCTTTGCCGTGGTGACAAAGACGGCTATGAGCATGATTGCACGCAGCATAACGTCGATCCGTGTTGCGCATGATGAAGCACTCAGGCAGCAGCGCCAATTGATCTACCAATGTCGTAGCTTGGGACCATTGTCCCGAGCGAACTGGACGGGACAATGGTCCCATCCTACCGGTAGGTTACTACTGTCCGCTTGCCTTAGGACTCGTCGGACTTTGCGTCCAGTCCAAAGTACTTCAGCTTGCTGCGAAGCGTATTGCGATTGATACCCAGCCTCTTGGCGGCCTTGATCTGGGTATTATTGCAGTCGACCATCACCTGAGCAATCAGCTCTCGTTCAACCCGGTCAACGACCACTTCGTACAGGTTCTCCGCATCCGAGCCGGCGTCGGATAGGCCCTGCTGAACGAGTTCTTCGACGATCGTATTCAGGTCGACGCCGCGTATCTGCCCTCGACGCGGGCGTTCCTTTCCTGTGAGCACGCCCGGCAGTAGGTCGATGGTCAGTTCATCTTCGTTGGCCATAACGACCGCGCGTTCGATGTAGTTTTGCAGTTCCCGCACGTTGCCCGGCCAGTGATAGTCTTCCAGTGCCTCCATAGCCTCGGGTTGGATGTGGACGACATAACGGTCATTGGATTCGTTGTAGTAATACAGGAAATGCGTCGCCAGCGGCGAAATATCCTCGCGACGCATTCGCAATGGCGGGATCTCGATCGGCACAACGTTCAACCGCCAGTAAAGATCCTCTCGGAATTTCTCCTCGTCCACTTCAGCCAGCAAGTCGCGATTGCTGGCCGCAATGACGCGCGTGTCCACGCTAACCGTTTGCGTGTCGCCCACTCGTTCAAATTCCTGTTCCTGGAGCACTCGCAGCAGCTTTACTTGCAGGTGGAGCGACGTGGAGTTGATTTCGTCCAGGAAGATCGTTCCCGTATGGGCTGCTTCGAAACGACCGATCCGGTTCCCGACGGCGCCCGTGAACGCTCCGCGCACGTGGCCGAACAACTCGCTTTCCAGCAAGTTCTCGGCCAGCGCCCCACAGTTCACTCGAACAAAGGGGCCCGTACCCCGGTTGCTCAGGCGATGGATTGCGGTGGCGATCAACTCTTTGCCGGTACCGGTTTCGCCCAACAACAACACCGATGCACTACTGCGAGCGACCCGGCGCGTGAGGCGATAGACATCCTGCATCGCCTTGCTGTTGCCGATGATGGTAGGAATCGGCGGGCCGGTTTCGTCCAGATGATTTGGGCCGTAGGCTGACATGCGTCGAAATGAGGTTCAAGTGTTGGCAGCAGTTGGTTTCTTGGACGTTTCGCCAGAAGCAATCCGTTCGTTCCGCGAAGTGAACAATTCGGCTCGCAGAGTTGGCCGCTGGAATACGAACCGTTAGGCGTCGTTCGGCTGCGGCTGTTGCGAGTCTTGTTCTTCCTGTTGGCTCATTTTCTTGCTCGGCGCCTCAATTGCGTCGAGGATATCTGCCAATACTTGCTGTGTGCCGGCATCAAGCGTTTCGCTTTGGTTGTAGCGTTCGTATTGCACTACGATCTCGTCGCGCTTTAGCAGCAGACCACAACGCTCGATCGCCGCCTTGAACCCTTCGGCCGCCGCCTGCCGTTCGGCCAGCGGTCGGGCGTGTTGGCTAGCCAGAGTGACCAAGGCGCTTTGCGCTTGAGCGTTACCCAGCAGCCCCATAAGACGGGCCGCCTTGGACGAGAGTTCTGGCACGAAAAACGCCGATTGGATCGATTCCTGTTGGCGATACAGATCGTAGAACGCGTAATCCTCGCGATTCTCGGCCATTTGAGTCAGATACGCCAACGCGCTGACAGCCTGGTTCATCCGTTCGTCGCGGCTGATCAGTCCGCGAGCGGTCAGGTCCAGGAGTCGTGCAATCTGAAACGCCATCAGCTTCGGATCGTGAGGTCGCGGGAACGATTCCACCAGCGGGTCAAGCTCGGCGGTTCGCTTTCCCCACTCGACTCGGTGCTCGCGCACCATCAGGCCAATTGCCAACTGGCTTGTGCGAGGATCGCGGCGAAACATCTGAATCGTTTCGTTGGCGTCGGGATAGTTGGTGGCATCGTGGATCAGCACGATCTCATAGTCCGGATTCTTTGATGCCAGAAGGAAGGCTTCCCGTCCGTTTCGCGCCGGATCCGCATCGAAGCCAATCTGATTCAGCATTCCAACCAGACTTCGCGCCCTCTCCACACTTGGATGAACGGTCAGAGCTCGGCGCGAACCGGCTGTGCGAATGACATAACCGAGCGTTTCCGGCAAGTAGCTGGAACCGGCGTATGGCTGCTTAGGATCAATCTTCATGATGGCACTGGCCGCCGTCACCCGCAAACGGCGGTCGCCGTGGCGCAGTGCCAACGCCAAAGGTCGCGGTCTTCCATCGTCGGATTGGACAAGTTTTGCGTCACCAAGGTCACCAAGCAACTCTGTCGCAGCGACCGCGGCTACAAGGTGCTCGTTGTCAATGGCATAAGCGAGAACGTCCTCGATGACATCCGCGCCCGCATCAAATGCGGGCGCGTACACGCTGCCCTCGCCCTTCGGCAACGGATTGTCCAACCCGGCTTCGGTCTTGGCGAAATCCAGGTTGGTCAACAAGAAAAAACGGCGAAAGTCGGTGTTCTCGGGCGCAACTTTGTACAAGTCACGAGCCAGGCGAGCGGCCATCATTCGAGACGCATCGGCTGCGGCGTAACGGCGCGGTAGACTGGTCTTCTGCTTCTCGTCCCAACGCCACATTTCAACGCGATTCTCATGGTCCAGTCGGCCGGTTAACTCGCCGGCGTAGTACTCTCTGGCTCGACGATACAGAAACTGCTCGACATCGTAGCGCGACGGGGCTTCGCCCACGATGGCCACGATCGCTCGGCCGGCTGCCTGACGTACGGCAGGCGGACTGTCGGCAAATAGATACGGACCCACCAACAATTTGACGGACTCACGCGACTTGAATTGGCCCAGCGTCTCCATGACCTGGATGCGAAGACCTTGGTCCGGCGTCTCTAGAGCGCCGAGCATCGGGTCGATCATCGCCTTGCCGAGCTGTACGATTCCGGCGCGGATCTGCGGGTGTTCGTTTGCGCGATTAGAATCTGCCAGTGCTTCCAAAAAGTAAGGAAGGGTATCCACGCCAACACCACGCAAATCCTCGATTGCTTGCTGCCGGGCTTGAAACGCCGGTTCACTAAGCTGTTTGATCTGCGCCCGGAGTCGTGCCGGATCACGCGCCGTTTCGTAGGCGGCCTTAAGAACTGCTTTGCCCAGTTGTTCGCCTTCAGGCTTCAGGACCTCGTCTCGCGACATCCGGTAGAAGAATCCGGAACCCAGCTCTGCTTGCAGGCCGGCCAAGACGTTCTGGTCTGGATTCAATCCGATCAGCTTCCTGATGTAAAACTTAGTCTCGCCCGGACGGTCCATGCCGGACAACGTCTCGATCGCGAACATAATTTCTTCTGGAGTCGTCGGGTTCGACTCCCGAATCGTCAGAACAACCGGGTCCTTTTCCTCTTCGACGGGCGGCAACCCACCTTGCTTCGGCTTGGCCACGGGTGCCTTGGGTCTTGCGGCCGGTTTGGCCGCTCCAAACGGATTGCCCGGTTGACCAGCGCCCCCAGGCTGTGGATTCGCGCCGCCGAACGGATTCTGGGCGGTCAGTTGTCCTGTCGCAACCAGAAGAATCACCAGCCCCAAAGTCAATCGCATCGTGTTCCGCCTCTGACAGTCCGGTTCTCATGCCGGCCCGTTGTCACCTCGTTGTGGTTCGGCCGGGCAACTGAACCTCCGTTGTGGCCCGGCCTTCTTGCCGGGCAATCAATCAAACGCCTTATCTACAGAGTACTTAGGCCAAGCCTTTCTTTCCAATGTACAACCTGTTTTTCCACTTCCGACGGTGCGGTGGACCCGTGGCTGACGAACGCTTGTACGGCTTTTTCCACGCCTAGCACCTCATACACATCTTCGCTCAGACTCGTATCGGCCTGTTGGTATTCGTCCAGCGGCAAATCGGCCAGTCTTACGCCCTTTTCGGTGGCTCTACCCACTAAGTGGCCCACCAGATGGTGTGCTGTCCGCTGTGGCATTCCCTTCTTGATCAAGTACTCCATCAATGTTGTGGCATCCAAATATCCGCGGTCAAGTCGCTCGGCGATCGCTTGGCGATTGAGCGTTGCACCAGCGACAACGGGGGACGCTATCGCCAAACACGCTTCGACGGTGTCGAACGAATCGAACAGGGCCGGTTTGTCCTCCTGCAAGTCGCGGTTGTAGGCCAACGGCAGACCTTTCACCAATACGAGCAGTGTCTGCAAATTGCCTACAACCCGCGCAGCCCGACCTCGAGTCAGTTCCAGCACGTCGGGGTTGATCTTCTGGGGCATGATCGACGAGCCCGTGCAGAACTCCTGCGGTAGGCGGATGAAGTTGAATTCGACTGTCGACCACAGAATCCACTCCTCCGCCCACGTGCTCAGGTGTTCAGCGATCAACGCCAGCACGAATGCTGATTCCAACGCAAAATCGCGGTCACTTGACGCGTCCAGGCTGTTGGATGCTACCGAGTCGAACCCAAGTCGCTGGGCCACATCGGCACGGTCGACTGGCAGGGTGGTTCCTGCCACGGCAGCCGTACCCAAAGTGCATACATTCACCCTTCTTCGACAATCGGCCAACCGCTGTCGATCGCGCTCGAATTTCTCACCGTAAGCGAGCCAATAATGTGGAGCCAGTACGGGTTGCGCCCGCTGCAGATGGGTGTAAGCCGGCAGGATCACGTCGACGTCGACATCGCACCGGCCAACGAAGGCCTTTTGCAGGTCCACGAGCCGCGCGTCGACTCGATCAATTGCGTCTCGAATCCACAGCCGGAAATCGGTTGATACCTGATCGTTTCGACTGCGACCAGTATGCAATTTGCGGCCAATATCCCCAATGCGATCTATTAAAGACCGCTCGATATGCATATGTATGTCCTCCAGCTCGATGCGGAACTCGAACCGCCCCTCATCGATTTCGCGCTGGATCTCTTCCAAAGCCGCAGTGATCTGTTGGCATTCATCCTGAGATATCAGCCCCTGCGACGCTAGCATTTGCGCATGGGCAATCGAACCAGCAATGTCATGCGCATACAGCCGGCGATCAAAGCTGATGCTCTCGGAGAACCGCTCCAGGCGTCTATCGGATTCCTCGCGAAACACGCCTCCGCGACTGGGACTGGACAATGGCTGCCTCTTGTTTCTACGCCAATGAGACCGATCCGGAGAATAACAACCTCTTTATGCTAGGTACGTTACAGCGAGCTGTCAACGAACACTCCAAGGGACTGCACAAAAAGTAGGCAATCGATCTTGCGTGCGATTGCGCTCCTATGCGAGTGATTCGCAAAAGTCCTATTTCCGCACTAGCCGATACAAACAGCTACAGTTCGACTTTCTACTCAACTTTACCAGATTCAACCAATTGGGTTATCATGTGGCCGGTGCTTTCTCGCCGGTGACGGTTCGCTTATTTCCAGAGGAGATTGATCGTGGCGCGTTTTGCGATTTCCCTATTCACGTTGGCTCTCTGTACTTCATGGATTTCGGCCACCCCGAGCCGTGCTGCCCAGCCCAGTGACGTTCTGCTGCCAGATACCACCAAAGGCTACGTATCCGTCGAGGATGTCGACCTGCTGCGCACCGAATTTGAAAAGACCCAGTTGGGGGTATTGGCTAACGATCCGCTGATGAAGCCATTTGTGGAAGACCTTCGCAAGCAAATTGAAAGCAAGATGGGGAAGACGGAAGTCCAGCTGAACATCAACCTGGACGACCTGAAAGACGTCTACGGCGGCGAAGTATGTTTGGCGGTGATTCAACCCGGTGGCGATGCAGAGAAACACGCCATGGTGCTGTTGGTGGACGTCACCGGCCATCTGAAACAGGCTAACGCGTTGCTGGCAGATATTGACAAGCAACTGCAAGCACAAAAGGCCAAGAGAAGCGAGCAGAAGATCGACGGCGCGACGCTGATCTCGTACGTACTGCCAAAGGAACGGGGTGCGAAAGAAGCTCAAAGCGCGTTCTATTTCGTTCATAACGATCAGCTTTGTGCCACGGACAATGAGGACACCGCAAAAGAGATGTTGTCGCGTTTCGCTGGCGATGGCAAGGACGCGTTGAAGGATCTGCCGGCCTACAAAGCCACTTTGGCTGACTGCGAGAAAGCGTTCGGCGAGACGCCCGCACATATCCGCTGGTTTGTCGAACCGTTCGGCTATCTCGAGACGATGCGGGCTGCCGCTGGCGGTCGCAAGAAACGCGGTACGGACATGCTGAAGGTTATCCGCAACCAGGGATTTGATGCTATCAAAGGCGCTGGTGGCTTTGTGTCCTTTTCCGTCAACGATACCGAAGCACAGCACCGGACGTACATCTACGCTCCGCCAGTTAACAAGGACGGAGAGGATAAGTACAAACTTGCGGCACGAATGTTGGACTTCCCTGAAAGCACAGATTTGGCTCCACAGGCTTGGGTGCCCGACAAAGTGACGAACTATATCACGTTGTACTGGGAGATGCAGAATGCGTTCGAGGCTGCAAAGACGCTGGTCGACGAAGCTGCCGGCAGCCCAGTTTTTGAGGATGTCCTGGAAAGCCTGAAGAAAGACCCGCACGGCCCCCAAGTGGATGTACGCAAGGACCTGATCCAGCGGCTGGGCAAGCGAGTCTCGTTCTTTGCAGACTACCGCGAGCCCATCTCGCCGACCTGCGAGCGTTGGTTGATCGCCTTCGAGGCAGAGGATCCGGTCACGATAGCTAAGACGCTGGACAAACTGATGGACGCGGACCCCGACGCCAACGAACGAGTCATGGTCATTGGCGAAAAGAAGCAAAAGGTATGGGAAATCTCCCGCGAAGAGGCCCCGGCGGAAGTCGAAGGTCTAGATATCGGCGGCCCTGGCTTCGGCGACTTTGAAGAAGAGGAGGAGGAAGAGCAGGCGCCTCCGCTACTGGATCACGCGGCCTTCACGGTGATCCACGGTCATCTGATCATTACCTCCCACTACGATTTCATGCAAGAAGTCTTGACCAAGGCCGGTAACGCACCATCGCTCAGCAAAGCCGAAGAGTACACGAAAGTCGGTGCGGCCCTGAAGAAGCTGGGGGCAGGCCAGAATGCTCTGGGGTTCTTCACTCGATCGGACAAAGCATATCACGTGACATACGAATTGATCCGTCAGGGAAAGATGCCAGAGGCGAAGTCACTGTTTGGAAACCTGCTGAACGGGATGCTTGGCCCCGAAGAAGAAGGCGTGCTGCGCGAGCAAGAAATCGACGGTACCAAAATGCCCCCATATGAGAAGATTCGCCATAATCTAGGGCCAGCGGGGGCATTCATGGACGTCGAAGAAGACGGCTGGTCCATTACCGGTTGCCTGTTGAAGAAAGAAGCCGGTGCCAAAAAGGCGGGTGACGAAGAGGCCAGTGACGAAGAAGCCGGTGACAAGAAGGCGGGTGACGAAGAGGCCAGTGACAAGGAAGTCGCTGACAAAGAAGCCGACGACGAGTAGTCCTGCCACACGTTCGTGACTCGTCGGATTCTCTAGACTCAACCGCGGCGCAGATTCCTCCCGCCGTGAAGGCCGAGACCTTTTCGTCCTGAGCGAAAACAGCATGTCGCTTCGCTGCTAGCCCTGATTGCGTATCATCTGGCACCGACCCGAAAGCGCAAACGACGGACTGCAAACGGTTTGTCCTCGGTGGCGTTTCGGGTTCGTGTAGAACACGCCATTCCCAATCCGCCAGGGACGCTCCGTAAACCGGGCTAGCACGTGCAACGGTGCGCAAATTCCGCAACTGGACGGCGAATTCGCCTTGCTCCGGACGGGCACATTCTGTATTTCTACGCGACCCGCGAGAAGCCGGACCATGACTTGTCTTTTGCCGGCAATGCGGGATCACTCGGTCGCCCCCGGACCACCGAAACCTTGTCTTCCACAGATCATTTCCAGTTCTCCAAATTCGTGTCGGGATCCGTCCATCAGTGCTGCAGGACTTGGTGGGGCAGCAGTACACCTCAAACAGAGGCCCAAAGGTAGCACGTTGAATCGACCAAACGCCATCACCGCACAGTTGTTTCTGATCAGTCTCGTGATCGTCGCGGCGGGCTGCGCTCCCCTGCAACCCACTACTCACACGGCCAACTACTCGCCGTCGCTGGGCTCGCAAGCAGAAAACCCGTATACAGATGTTCAAAGGCTCGTTCGTGCGACGCCCTCGTCAAACGAGGCTGTCGTAGTCCGAGGACAGAACGGCACCGGAAACCCGAACGAACGCCTCGTGGCGGAAGTGCGCATTACGGGCAACGAAACCGCAACCCAGCAGTCCATCCAGTCACAGTTGAGGACGAAAAAGGACCGGGAATTCGACCCGCAGATCGTGCAGGCTGATGTGCGGCGGTTGGCATCGACGGGCAAGTTCCACGACGTGCGACCGTACACAGAGAATACGCCGGCTGGTGTGATTGTTACATTCGAAGTCTTCGAACGGCCCACGATCCGCTACATCAGATTTGTCGGCAATCGCGGGATCCAAGACAAGCCACTAGCGAAACAAGACGGCCTGGAGATTGGCGATCCGCTGAACCGCTACGCCGTGGAAGAGGCGCGTCGGAAGGTCGAGGAATATTACCGCTCGAAGGGCTTTTCCAACTGTCAGGTCTTCGTCACGGAGGGCACCGATCCGCGAGATCGAGGCGTCAAACTAGCGATCAACGAGGGACACTTGGAGCGAATCCTCTCCGTCAGTTTTGAAGGCAACGCCATCGCCTCGGACGGGAGGCTGAAGACCCAAATCAAATCCAAGCCCGGCATACTCTGGTACCTGTTCCGCGGCAAGGTCGATCGGAAGCAAATCGAAGAGGACGTGAACCGGCTGACCGCTTACTATCGCAACCTGGGGTACTTTAACGCTCGCGTCGGACGCGAGTTGGAGTTCAGCGAATCTGGAAAATGGTTGACGATCACGTTCGTCATCGATGAAGGACCGCGTTATCAGATTCGCAACATATCTGTCGTCGGCAACAAGAAATTCTCGTCCGAGTCACTGATCGCCACGATGGAGTTGGCGCCGGGCGATTACTTCAACTTCGCCAAAATGAATCGGGACGTGAACACGTTGGTCGATGCCTATGGCGGGCATGGTCACATCTTCGTGGACGTCAATCCCGATCCCAGATTCCTTGAGCAACCCGGTCAACTCGACTTGATCTACGACATCGAAGAAGGGGGCGTTTGGCGGGCGGGTGAGATTAATGTCCATATCGGCGGCGAATATCCACACACGCGCCAGAGCGTCGTGTTGAATCGGTTATCGATACGCCCCAACGATATCATCGACATGCGCGAAGTCCGCGCCAGTGAACGGCGATTGAAGGCTTCGCAATTGTTCAATAACGATCCGACGAGAGGCAAGGCGCCTCGTGTCGAGATTCGCCCGCCGGAGATGCAGGACCTGGAGCGAACCGTTCGAGGACAAGGCCCGGATGGTTACCGCTACTAATGCAGCAAGACACAACAATCAATCAGATGTCCGAGGGTAGCACGTTGAATCGACCTATCACGATCGCCGCACAACTGCTTCTGATCGGTCTTGTGATCGTCGTGACGGGCTGCGTCGGTGTCCAGCCTCACACCGCGTACTATCCGTCCCGGCAAGGCCCGCAAGCGGGCGGTACCATTTCAGATGGACAGCAGTTGGCTAGTGCGCCGGCCCCATCGAACGAGACTACCGTGATCCGCGCGCAAAACGCCAGTTACGGAAGCCCGATCAATCGTCAGGATCCGGGATCCGGGAACTACACGCGGCATGGGATGCCGCTAATGACGGCTCAAAACACCTCGGCCGCCGCGCCTTCCAGTGCTGCGCCGACGACGACGGAAAACGTAGCGCCCCTGACTGGACTGCCCGAGGGGGCGACGGTCATGCCGAATTTCCCCAACGCCAACACGACTCCGTTTGGCGAACCCTATTACGACATCGATCCGACCATGTCTACGCCGGTCGATGTGTACGTAGAAGAGACGCACACGGGGCGGTTCATGTTTGGTGCCGGCATCAACTCGGACGCAGGCGTGACTGGCCAGATCGTGATTGACGAGCGCAATTTTGACGTCACCCGTGTACCCACAAGCTGGCAGGACTTCGTCAACGGCACTGCCTTCCGTGGCGCCGGCCAGGGGTTCCGTATAGAGGCCATGCCGGGCAACCTGGTGCAGCGGTACTTGGTGAGCTTCACCGAACCGTACCTGCTGAGCACACGGATCAGTCTGAACGCAAGCGGCTTTCTGTACGACCGCCGGTTCTTCGACTGGGACGAACAACGTGTCGGTGGCCGCTTGGCGATGGGGTATCGCCTAATGCCGGATTTGTCGGTTGCTGCGGCGTTACGCGCCGAGAACGTCGAAATCTCGGACCCGCGCGTGATCGGTGTTGCGGCACTCGATCGAGTGATCGGAGACAACGACGTATACAGCGGCCGATTCACATTGACGCACGATACCCGTGACATCCCGTTCATGCCCACCGAGGGGCATCTGATCGAATTGAGCTACGAGCAGGTCTTCGGTGAATTCGACTACCCGCGTGGTGAATTGGATCTTCGCAGGTACTTCATTATTCGCGAACGACCGGACACGTCGGGGCGCCACACGCTGGGATACATTTTCCGTCTGGGCTTCAGCGGCGCACGCACGCCCCTCTTCGAGAACTACTTCGCAGGCGGTTTTTCCACCCTTCGCGGCTTCGATTTCCGCGGCGCCTCGCCGATCGACAGCGGCGTTCGAGTGGGCGGTACGTTCCGCTTCCTTGGAACGGCCGAGTACCTGTTCCCGCTGACGGCGGACGACATGCTGAAAGGTGCCCTGTTTGTCGATTTCGGCACAGTGGAAGAGGACATCGAAATTCGCGGAGAAAACTACCGCGTAGCCCCGGGCTTTGGCCTTCGTATCAACGTCCCGGCTCTCGGACCAGCACCGCTTTCGTTCGACTTCGCATTTCCCGTGGCCACGGCGGAACTGGACGAAACCCAGGTATTCAGCTTCTTCATGGGCGTAGGGAAGTAGTTGCCAGCCTCGTCTCCACTGGTCTCACGGCGCTTCTGTCGCTAGGATTTAGGTGTTGGCCAGTCTCCTTTCCGCGAGGCGTCTCGATGGTTGCTATGCAGTTCACTTGTCCTCACTGCGCCGGAGTGTTCCAGGTGGACAGTTCGATGTCCGGCGGCCAAGTGGCCTGTCCCCATTGTCGAAACGTTGTCGTTCTTCCGGCCGTGGGTGGTGCCGCGCCGGTTCAGCCCGCTTTTCCGCAAACGACAGGCGTTCAACAACCGCTCCCAACTGTCTCGCCGGTTCAGCCGCAGCAGCCACAAGAGCAACCGGTCCAACCGCCCAGCCCGCAAGCTCCGGTCAGTGCGCCAATTCAGGAGCAACCCATCACTCCGCCAAGCCCGGGGCAGCCGCTCAGGCCCGTACCGGTCGTTCCACAGCAGCCGCAGCAACCGGCTGGTGGGCAGACGCCGGTCGTTGTGCCGACTCAGAAACAGCCGACGACGCCCGTCTCTGTTCCAACTAGCCAGCCGACTAGTACCGTCCCTCAGAAACCCGCCCCACGAAAGACGACTCCCAAGCCCACGTCGGGCGGCGCCAAGACCGGCTCGAGACCGCTACCGATGTCTGCCCCTATACCAGTCCCGACCAGCCCAACGCAGCCCGCGACACCGACGGCATCCGCGTCGGCCCCCAGCACCCCTTCTCAGGTTCCGGCCGGCGGAGGCCAGGCTCTCGTGATCCCTACCGAAGACGGGAAACTCGTGACGATTCGAGAACCGGTGAAAACCGTTGGCGACGGCGACGAAGAGATTGAATTGAAAACGCTGACTGCCGAAGAGAAGGAAAAGAAGAAGCTGAAGAAGAACCTCATCGTCTGGGGCTTCGGGCTGGTGATCATGGCGATCACGTTATACGCCTTGCTAACGATGGGTCCCATCGCTTCTTGAGGTCGCGTCCGGAAATCCAGGACGTTGGAAGGCCAAGCTCCAGCCGAGCCGCGTTTCGACGCCAGAGAAGCAGCTGAGTGGGAGCTTCGCCCCGATGCGCTGTCGCAGATACTGACGCAAAGATCAGACTGACGAGGAGGGAATGGGGACTCTGGAAGATGAGAGGGGAGCTGATTGAGAGGGCTTGTCGGGGAGCATCCAGAAGCGGCGTTTGAACCGTCGGGCTCGATGCAAGGCATACCAACGACGCTTGGCTTGATCTTCACTATGCCGCCGTTTGCGTTTTCCGTCTGGCATACGCGATCCTCCGATTGGCTTCTAACTCCAGTCTATCGGTTGGGTAGATGCGGCGACTTGGCGAAAAAGTCTCGGAGTCCAATAGTCCAGAAAACGTCGATTCTTCCGACAACTCTCTTCACCTGTGGAAGCATAGCATCCGTCTAGAGGGCGACTTCCCTTTTCGTCGAACGAGTGCGCAGAACTATGGCGCAATAGTCCATTCATTGCGTTTTTGCCGACGCCATCAGGTCAAAACAGCCGGCTGAATCGTAGAAAGGGTTCCAAGAGCCGCGATTTCAATATCAGTCGCGCACATCCGCCATCGAGTTCCCATATCGAGCGATCACCTGCCTCTATTCCTTGACGTTTGCACAAAATGTGCTTGTGGCCACGGCGACATCCGCCACCGCCAGAGGGTTCGCGACGGATTTCGCCTGATCCTGCCGGTGGATATGGGATAATCGGTATCTGCGTTCCATGCAGGTCTGACATTTGTAACTGTAATGATTCAAGTGGTAGAATGCCCCACGTCGAGATGACACGTCTATTCGTAGCAAGACACCCCATCAATTGCCCCGAGCCGCCTCATGAATTCGTAGCTCAAGGGTGACAAATTGATCGACTCCTATTTCTCCGACACATACGCCGAAGCTCGGCACCGCTTCGCGGATGCCGCGACGACAGCGGGTGCAACACTCACCGGGCATAGAGTCGACGCCGATTCGCAAGACGATCTCGTGATCGACGTAGCCTTGCTGGGAACAGAGGGTGATCCGTCGGTGGTTGTTTCGTCTGGCGTGCATGGCGTCGAGGGCTTCTTTGGTTCAGCCGTTCAACTTGCTCTCCTCGATCGACTTAAGGAGGCGGACTCGCTGTGCAACGTTCGATATGTTCTGATTCACGCCGTGAACCCTTTTGGGTTTTCGCATCTTCGCCGCTTCAATCAAGACAATGTTGACCTGAACCGCAACTTCCTGACAAGCAGCGACAGCTACGCGGGCGCGCCGGAAGGGTACGCGGCCCTGAATAGCTTCCTGAATCCGGAGTCTTCCCCGTCGCGATTCGAGCCATTCAGACTGAAGGCACTTTGGCATATTTGGAGAAAGGGCCTGCAAACGCTGAAACAAGCAGTTGCAGGTGGGCAGTACGAGTATCCTCGTGGCTTGTTCTTCGGCGGAAAAGGACCCTGCCACTCGACTCGGATTGTGCAGGAGAACTGCGACTCTTGGATAGGATCATCACAGCGAGTCGTCCACGTAGATTTGCACACTGGACTGGGCGCATTTGGCACATACAAACTGCTGATCACTGACACGTCCGACTCAGAACACTACCCTTGGTATACCGAAACGTTTGGACCCGAGTGTGTCGAACCGTTTTCGCAAACTGACGGCACTGCCTATCGGGTATCAGGCTCGTTTGATGAATGGATGCAAAACCATTTCAGCGCTCGGGATTATCGTTTCGCGGGCGCCGAGTTCGGGACGTACGGCGTGATTCGAGTCCTGGCCGCCTTGCGAGCCGAGAATCGCGCGCACTACTATAGCCCCAAGGGTAGCCCGTCTTTCCAACGAGCCAAGAAAGAACTGCTGGAGTGTTTCTGCCCCAACGACCCGGCATGGCGGCGAAAAGTCGTCGAATCCGCACTTGGAATAATCGACCAGGGAAGAGAGACGCTCTTGCCGTCGGGAAAGGAAGCCTAATCGAGTAAGAACGCGGGCCCGCCCGGCGGCCTATACCACGCGGTCGGTCACGCTGCCGTTCTGGCCGGTAGTCACGTGGCCGGTGGCCGAGCCACCGATCAACAGGTCATCGCCGCAGCCGCCTTTCAGTTTGCCCTTGCCGCAGCCGATCACGATGTCTTTCCCGTTGCGGCCGTACAATTTGTCCTTGCCGGCACCGCCGCTGAGCACATCGTCGCCGCGACCGCCCTTGATGTGATCGTTGCCAGCGCCGCCGAAGGCGAACTGCGAGATGGCCGCGTCAGCCCCACCATCGCTACCGCCATCCGAGCCGCCGTCACTTCCACCATCGCTGCCACCGCCGCCGATGTGGACGTGATCATCGCCGGCACAAACGTACTACAACGATCAAGAAACCTCGCCGGAGAAGACCGGAAGAAGCCCAGGATTCACCTGTTGACAGCGCAGTCTCTTTCAGGGATGGGCCTCCGAGCCCGTCGGAAATGGTCGGCCTCGGAGGGCCAACCTACAAGAACTAGAGACGCGAGGCACTAGTCTGCATGGCTTTCCGTCAGGGATTCGTTCAGCCACACGCGGTTTGGCTGCTCGTAGTAGTTGGCAACGAAGACGTCGAGGTCGCCGTCGCCGTCCAGATCGCCCAGTGCAAGTCCGCTTGATGAGCTGTTTCCGAACCACTGTGCGCGGTCGTCAAACTGTCCGGATCCGTCGTTCAGAAGGGCGTAGTTTGGCATGCCGCGTTCACCGGACACGACGACGTCCAGGTCACCATCGCCGTCCAAATCTGCGAATTGGGTTCGCTTGGAAAGTAAACAGGGGAGTTCCTGGCCGGTCTCGGTAAACCGTCCTGCTCCGTCATTCAACCACACACGATCGGAACCCGGCCAACTCGTCTCGAACAAGTCCATCGAACCGTCACCGGTCAGATCGCCGACGGCAAACCCGTTCGACCCCGTGGTTCCGCTAAGTACCTCGTCGCTCTTGGCGAATACTCCCCTCCCGTCGTTGAGCCAGAGGCTATTGGGATGGTCGGCCGCCGTTCCGACGAGGACATCGACGTCACCGTCTCCGTCAACATCGCCCGTGTGGACCGCCCAGTTCCGTTCCTTTCCTAGTAATTGACCACTGTCCGTGAATCGACCTGTTCCATCGTTGATCCAGACGCGATCGTGGTGCGGGTTCAGGTTACCGACCCAGGCGTCCAGATCGCCATCTGTGTCGAAGTCCGCCAACGCGACCTGGGCACTGCTCGACTGGCCGATCTGCTGCTGCGTGACGTTGAAGCCCCCCTTGCCGTCATTCAACCAGACAGTATTCGGACCATCCTCGCAGGCCAGGAAGACGTCAAGATCGTCATCGTCATCTAGGTCGCCGAGGGCCAGATCACGAAGAGAATCCGTCCCCAACGGCTGCCCGCTGTCGCGAAAATGACCTTGCCCGTCGTTCAACCAAATGCGGTTGGGATCGGTGTCGACGTTTGCGATGACGGCGTCCAGGTCGCCGTCGCCATCTAGATCGCCCAGCTCGATGGCCACGCTCGACGAATTCCCTAATTGCTGGCCCGAGTCCCTGAATCTAGATGGCCAGGGCGAGTCGACCGGCTGGTCAATGTCCCGGTTGAACCAGACGCGGTTGGGATGTTCACCGGCGTTGGTGACAAAGGCGTCGACGTCGCCATCGCTGTCAAAGTCGGCCAACGCCACATCGGATGCCGCTGCGAGCTGGGACCAATGAGCGTCGAAGCCCCCTCCATCATCCTCAGCGAGAAGAATCTGTCCCGGTTCCGGATCGCCTCGCATGCCGTTGACGATGAAGAAATCGGTTTGCCCGTTGCCATCCAGATCGGCCATGCCGATCGAGCCGGATGTGAATATGTGCGAAAAAGGCGTCGTCGGGCTGAACCAGCCTGCACCATCGTTGAGCCAGATTGCATCGGGAGTGTCAGCGTTCACGACGTATGCGTCCAGGTCGCCATCGCGGTCGACGTCCGCAAGTGCGACGCCGTGACTTTTCGCGGCGCCCAACGCCTGGCCGCTGTCCGAAAAGTTACCCTGGCCGTCATTCAACCACACGCGATTGGGCCGATCGAAATAGTTGCAGGAGAAGATGTCGAGGTCGCCATCGCCATCCAGGTCTCCGATGCCAAGGTCCTTGCTGGCTTTGCTGCCAAGGCTTTGTCCGCTGCCAAGGCGCTGCCCGCTGTCGAGCAGATGTCCAGTGCCATCGTTGCGAAACACGCGGTTCGGGCCGTGCGCGTTGGCAACGACAGCGTCAAGATCTGCATCGCTGTCGATGTCTGCGAAAGCGATCTTCCGAGGCTCGTCACCCGCCAGCCTCCAACCCGTATCCGCAAATCGGCCGTCACCATCATTCAGCCAGATGGTGCCAGGGTTTGACGGAGACCTGCTGGCAAAGGCCGCGTCCAAATCGCCGTCGCCGTCCAGATCTCCCAGGGCGACGTCCGAAGTCTCGTCGCCATCGAGTTCCTGATGGTTCTCAAATCGCCCCGCTCCGTCGTTCAGCCAGACATGGTTCGGCCCATCGAAGTTTGCCACGACAACGTCCAGATCACCGTCACTGTCAAGGTCGCCCAACGCGACGCCCTGACTGTGGTCCCCTTCCAGTTCCTGTCCGCTGTCATAGAACTCGCCAGTGCTCCGCTTCGAGGGGACAGGTCGCGGTGGGAGCAGATGCGATACGAGTTCTTCGGTCTTCGTAAGGGCGCTGGCATCGCGATTGCTGCCGTCACCAGCAGCGCCGGCTGTCGCTGTCCGTGGCAAGTCCGCTTCAGTGTTGGCTCGCGGGAAGCCCTTGAAAATGATCGTGGCAAGGACGCCTGCCGCCAGAACCAACGCTACGACTGCGACCAGCACCCTGTTCCGCGCAAGACTCGCTGATCGGGGCCCATCGAGCTTGCGTCGCCTTGCAGGATCGTGATCCGAATACGTCTGCAGAGCTTCGGCCAACTCGGCGCCGGATTGAAACCGATCATCGATGTCATGTGCCATCGCCTTCAGGCAGATGGCTTCCAATTGCTTGTCAACTTTGGCCAACTCCGATGGTGGCGTTGGCGATTTGCCGGACGATATCTCACCAAGCACGGCCAGCCCCATTCCCTCAAAGGGTCGGCGACCGCAAAGCAACTGGTAAAGGATCACGCCGAGCGCGTAAACGTCCGTGTGAGGACCAATGGCCTCGCGTTCTCCACTCACTTGCTCCGGAGCCATGTACGCTGGGCTACCGATCACGGTCCCGCTTTGCGTCAACTCGGCCTCCGCGGGGTGGTCGCGCGACGCCAGGCCGAAGTCGGTGATGAACGGTTCCTGCTTCTGGTCGATCATTACGTTGGATGGTTTGAGATCGCGATGCAGGATACCTGCTTCGTGTACGGCTTGAATTGCCACGGCCAATGTCCGCACAAGTCGCGCCGCCCTGCCTGACTCCATCGCCCCGGACGATTTGATCTCCTCGGCCAGTGAATGCCCGTCGATGTAAGCCATCGTCAGATACGGATGCCCGTCGAACTCTCCCACATCGTGAATGGGACAGAGGTTGGGGTGCTGGACCGTGGCCATCGAACGGGCTTCGCGATAGAAACGCTCGATGCCTTCCGAGCCGTCGCGAGAATCGAAATGGGGCAACTTGAGCGCCACTCGACGATCCAACACCGTGTCGTGCGCCAGCAACACCGTGCCCATGCCGCCCCGTCCCACCTTTCGCAACACCTCGTAACGGCCAATTTGCCGAGGGATGTCGGCGTCCAGGGTGTGTGCGCGTTCCGTCTGCGAAGCTGACGGAACCGGATCTTGGGGGGACCAATCAATCGTCTCCAAAGCCTGTGGCTCGGTATCTTGATCGCTTTGAATGACGCGAGATTTCAGCGACGAATCGATCGCTTCTGTTGAACTCGCCCACGTTTGAAACTCATCAAAGGCCCGCTCGACAATCTCGGCGTGGGCCGCGAATTGCTCCATGTAAGCGCCGATGCTCGGACATTCGCCGGCGCGGGCACGCAATTTCAACTCGAGAGCCAGCAATTCGGCCAACAAGTCCCCGCGTCCCTCTTGGGGAACAGCCTGCAGATAATCACCGATCGTCGGATGGCCTCCGGTGTTCCACGTCTGCTCGAACACATCGCATTGTTCATCGACGAGTTTGCGGAGTTCAGATGATTGAAGTTCTGCCATGACGTCTCTTCACCCGTAGCGTTACTTCTCCCTAATGAGTTATGGCGCGAATCGGGAACGAGCGGACAACTTCTTCCCCAATTATCTAGCATCAGTCGGCTTCAGAAGCCTCCTCCCAGACACTCCGGATGCGCTCCACTATCCATTGGGTGATCGGAGGGCTAGTCATTCACACACTCTGTTACGAACGACAAATCAGATCTTACTATCCAATGCCAAATCCTACCTCTCTGAACCGGGAATGAGTTCGTATTCTTAACCACCTGCGTGGATGGCCAGGGAAGCCGCTTCGGTTAACCCAGCATACCGCATCCTCCTTGCGGGTCATGATGGTCGCCGACCTTGGTGTAGAAGTACTCGTCTGTTTCCAGCGCAATTCCCTGTTCGCCGGGCAATCGACCAGCCATGTGGCTCTTGCCGCACGCTGGCAATCCGCGTGTCAAATAGACTTGTCTAGACGCATTTCCCATACTCCCTGCCTGCCCGGCGCGATCACATCGTGGACCGCAATCGACGGCTCAAAAAAGAGCCTCGCGTCGAAGGGGCAGATTCCGACGCGAGGCTTGATTGCGCGATTTGTCGCAACAACCGGGCAACGTTGCCTTGTAGCAAAGGCTACGGCTTCAGCTTGTCGCCGATGCCGCCAAACAGCTCGTCGATGCCCTTCTCGCCTTTCAAATCATCCTTGTCGCCGTCGTCGGTGATGGCGCCTAGGTCAATCAAAGCGTCGGCGAGGTCGCCGGAAGTCCAATCGGCGAGTGCGGCTTCGACCGAGGCGAAATCGTTTTCGTTGGCAGCAGATCCGCCGATCAAGAGATCGTCTCCGCGGCCGCCCTTCAGCTTGTCCTTGCCGATGCCGCCGATAAGGATATCGTTGCCGTTGCGGCCGTACAGTTTATCCTTCCCAGAACCACCGCTGAGCACGTCGTCACCGCGACCGCCCTTGATGTGATCGTTACCGGCGCCGCCGAACACGAATTGCGAAATGGCTGCATCAGCACCACCATCGCTGCCGCCATCCGAGCCGCCGTCTGATCCACCATCGCTGCCGCCGTTGTAGTGGTCATTCCCGCCACACAGGTAGCTAACGATTTGGTCAACCGACGACAACTGGAACGTCTGCTTAATGCGGTCGCCGCCGCCATCAGAACCTCCATCGCTGCCACCCTGGTTCAGCTTGACGTCGACCTTCAGCTCATCCTTCTTCTCGTTGAACTTCAGCTTAACGTGGTCGCGGCCGTCCGTGCCGATGATGTAGAGCGTCCCGTCGACCACGCCGACCCCTTGAGATACCGCCGTTGTTGTCAACGTGTCGGTGCCGCCGTTGCCATCCTCGATGGAAACCGTGATCGTGAAGACACCGCCGGTCGAGTACGTGTGGCCGCCCACGAACGTGTCGGCAAGTTGGTCGACCGTCAGCGACTCCGCAGGCGAATCATCGCCCCAGTCCACGGTGACGGTGTGCGTGTCCGAGAGATCAAGGTCGGCGAACGTGCCGTCGATCGATACTCCGCCGTCCGCCGCACTATCGCAGGGTCCGTCGTGGTCCGAGTTCAGAGCGGTGATCGTCGGATCGTCGTTCACTCCGTTGACCGTAATCACCAGGCTAGATGAAGACACGGCGCCTTCGTCGTCGCTCATCGTGTAGCCGACCGTCACCGTGGCCGTTTCACCGACGGCCAATTCGTCAAAGTCCGTACCAAGATCGAACGAAGCCTCATTGGCGACGATTGTGACCGAACCAGTGACCAAATTCGGATCGATGGTCAAGCCGTTGACCACCACGCTGTCGATCGTGTCCAACGAGAAGTTCGTCGGGTTGTCGTCGCCATCGACGTCGGTGTCGTTGGCCAGTACGTCGACCGAAAGCGGCGTGTTCTCCGTCGTGCTGTCGGCGTCGGGATTGGCTACCGGGCCGTCATTGACGCCGTTGATGTTGATCGTCACCAGTTCGTTGGCCGTGCCGTCGTGCGAGACGACCGTAAAACTGTCGGAGAGCACGTCTCCGGTGTCCATCGCATTGAGGTCGGCTGTGCGGGTGTAACTCCAGTTGCCGGCCGCGTCGATGTCGAATGTGCCGTAGGTGCCGGCCGAACCGGTCTGCGGCTGGAAGATATCTTCGCCGTCGTCCACGTCGGCGACCGCCATCACACCACTGTCGCCCGCGTCGTCCTCGGTCATGTCGCCAGCGTTGTCGCCGCTGATCGACGCGTCGTCGTTCACGCCGGTGATCGTGATAGTGACCAGTTCGCTGGCCGTGCCGTCATCCGAGACGACCGTGAAGCTGTCAGTCAGCACGTCGCCGGCGTTCATCGAATCGAGGTTCGCCGTGCGGGTGTACGTCCAGTTGCCGGCCGCGTCGATATCGAACGTGCCATAGGTGCCGGCCGAACCGATCTGCGGCTGGAAGATGTCTTCGCCGTCGTCCACGTCGCTGACCGCCATCACGCCGTTGTCGCCGGCATCGTCTTCGGTCATGTCACCGGCGTTGTCGCCGCTGATCGATGCGTCGTCGTTGACGCCGGTGATGAGGATGGTGACCGTGGCCGAGTCGGTTTCGCCGAACGTGTCTTCGATCTGGTAGTCGAACATCACCGTATCGGTCTGGCCGACGGCCAGCGATTCAAAATCGCCGTCGGGATCGAACGTGAAGGTGCCGTCGTTGTGATTGGTCAACGCGCCGGCCGTCGGCGTGGTCAACTCGACCGTCAACGAGGGATCGATGTTGCCTTGGTCATCGCTGTCGGCTCCGTGGCCGTTGTCGGCCAGCACGTCGATCAACAGCGGCGTATCTTCGTCGGTGGTCACGTCGTCGTCCTGGGCCACCGGCGGCGTGTTGTCCGTGGTGCCGTGGATGGTGATGATCAGCGTGGCGGTATTGCTGCCGTTGGCACCGTCGGTGACCGTGTAAGTAAACGAATCGGTCACGGTATCACCATCGTCCAGCGTCTCCAGCACCGGGTTGGCATCGTCCAGGTCGTAGGTATAGCTGCCGTCGGGGTTCATCGTCAGCGTGCCCCACGTGCCGGCGATATTCGTCGCACCGCTGATCGCGTTGCCATCGACATCCGCAACCAGAAGTCCGGTGATCGGCATGTCCGCGTCGGTGTCGGCCACGTCGGCAAAGCCGTCGAGATGATCGATATCCAGCAGCACGTTGCCGTCGATGTTGTTCGTGACCACATCAACCGCACCGAACTCTTCGTCAATCTGATTCGTGTCGTCGTTGGCGACCGGGGCCGCGTCGTCGTTTTCGATTGTGCCGGTGGCCCTGTCATTGAATTCATTGAGCCATACCGTATCGCCGATGTTTTCGGAAAAGAAACCTTCGCCGATGAAGATATCTGCGTTACCGTCGCCGTTTAGGTCGGCGAGTCCGACAGAACCCGATGGGGCTGTGGTGCCGAATGTCTGATCCAGCGTGAATGTGCCGGAACCGTCGTTCACCCAGATTTTGTTTTGGGTGTCATAGTCAGCGAAGACTGCGTCAAGGTCGCCGTCCCCGTCCATGTCGCCGAGTTCGACGCCACTACTGTTATCTCCGCCCAGTGCTTGACCAGAATTGGTGAAGTTCCCGGCCCCGTCTCCGAACCAGACCTCGTCGGCACCTTTGATGGCGAAGATTAGGTCATCTTTACTGTCTCCATTCAGATCGCCAACCGCGACACTGAACGAATTCTCCGCCAATTGTTGGCTGGCCGTGAAGGTTCCCGTTCCGTCGTTGATGAATGAGTACGAGGCATTGACACCGGTGAAGGCCCGTGCTGCCACCGCGTCGAGATCGCTGTCACCGTCGATATCGATCAGGTGGATATCCATCTGGCCCCTGAAGGCTGTCGGTAAGGTTTGGTGAAGCGAGAAGCCAAAACCACCATTATTGCGGTAGATCTTCGTTTGCTGCTCCCCGCCGGAGTAGAGATCAAGATCGCCGTCACCATCCAGATCACCTGCTGCGATTCCTCTACCTGGATCGCCAGGCGTCAACAGTTCCGTTCGCAAGATGAAGTCGAAGTTGCCGGTCCGCTCGTAAACCAACACTCGGTCTCCTGAGCGCAAGGCCGCGTCCAGGTCCCCGTCACCATCGAGATCAGCGAGTGTCCCGCGCAGGTACCCATCTCTTGGGGCTCCCGGGTGTGGAAAGCCGGTACCACTGCTCAAAAACGTTCCGTCCCCCTGGTTCACCCAGATGTCGTCGTTCGATTGTGGATGGATGGCGATCGCGTCCTGGTCACCGTCCCCGTCCATGTCGCTTAACAAAACGAATTGCGTGCTCGCCGCGCCGAGACTCTGCCCCGTATCAATGATTCCCGAAGGTGGAAGGCCGACGCTTCGTCCGCTGGCCTGAACATTGTCGAGCACAACCTGCATCGTCTCGTCCAGCTCGACCTTGTTGTCTTCGGTCACGTTGACAATGATCTGGCCAGACAGGTCTTCGGCGTTGATCGTCAACACTCCGCTCGTGCTTTCGTAGTCGGCGTCGCCGGTTTCGTCCTCGGCGGTGCCGTCTTGCGTGGCGAAGTTGACGTCGACGTTTACATCGACCGGGTTGTCCAGCGTCACGTTGAACACCAACTGCTGGTTGTCGCCCGGGTCGCCTTCCACGATGGTGGCATCGGCGATCGAAAGCGTGGCACTGTCGTCGTTGAAGATCGTGCCGGTGGCGGCCGCCTGCACGCCAAGCTTGACGATGGCCGCGTCCCGTATGCCGGGTGAGTTGTGCGTCGTGTCGTACGCCCCGGCGGTAACCGGGAAGTCCGTCGACCTTGTTCCGACCGGCAGGTAGACCGCGCCGCTGTCGTCAAGGGCGATGGAAAAGTCGCCAATGTCACCCATGTCCTCATTGCTGCTACCGCCAAGGTAGGTTGACGAAGTGAAGGCCGTACCGCCCGCATTGAGCCGTGTCACAAAGGCATCCGACGTCCCGTTCAGGGAACCTTGCACGGGATTCACCATGGGGAAGTCCGTCGATGTGGTCGCACCCGCAACATACGCATTGCCGGCGGCATCGACCTCCAGGGCTCGTGGGCCGTCATTCCCGTCGCCACTCAGATAAGTCGAATAGATCAAGGTCGTGGCGTCTGCATCGACCTTGGCGACAAACCCTGCGATGTTGCCAGCCCCGAACGTCGATTGAGCTGCGCCGGCCGTTGTCGGGAAATCACTCGAGGATGTGTGCCCTGTGAGGTAAAGATCACCAGCGGCGTCAATTTCGATGTCAGCGTATCCTTCCTGGCCGACTCCACCGCTCGGTCGGACTAGGCCGCCGATCATGGCTCCCATCTCGATGGTCGAGCCGTCCGGACTCAGCCTCGCCAAATAGGCACCGTGGCCGTCTGGTGTGGTCAACGAGCCGGCGGTTGTGGGCAATACGGAAGTTCCGCCGCCAAAGGCCGCGTAAACCGAACCCGATGCCGTGGCCTCGAGGTCATTAATGCCATCGCTATCAGCCCCTCCGATGATCGCCAGATAGTGCAAAGTCGACCCCGTGGGATCCAGCTTCGCCAGCCAGGCGTCTGAGTGCGTGCTTTGAATGTTGACCGCACCCGGCGTGACGCCTGCCTTGGCGTCAGCATTTGCTGCCGATCCCCCGACGTAGATGTTACCGGCCGGGTCCAGTGCCAAGGCTTTGGTGTTTACGCGCCCCTGTCCAACCAGGGTCGAGAACACCAAATTACCCGAGCTGTCAAACTTGGTGACGTACGCGACGTTATGTGCGCCAGCAGGATCATCTGTCTTGTGAGCGCCGGCCGTCGTCGGAAACTTCGTGGGGTCGCCCGAAGTGTCCGCATCGCTTGTCGTAGCCCCGGCGACATACACATTACCATTGCCGTCTGCGATGACGTTCGTGATCAGGTCGTTACCTGTGCCACCCAGGTAGGTCGCCCACAGCAGTGTGCTGCCGGTTGGATCGAATTTGGCAACGTAGCCGTCGAAAGGACCACCGCTGAAGTTCGGAGCATGCGTGCCTGCCGTCGTCGGCAGGTTGCTCGACCTCGTATAGCCCGCCAGGTACAGATTGCCGTCGGCATCGCGGGCGAGTTCAGTGCGGTATTCATCGCTATTTCCACCGAAGAAGGTCGCGAAATCGATCGCCTGAATGCCGCCGCTGGCCGAGTGCAGATTGATCGACAATTCGCGGCCGCTGGCTTGCAGGTTCGAGAGGACCGCGGTCAGCGTTTCGTCCAGTTCGACCTTGTTGTCGGCCGTCACATCGACCACGATCTGCAGCGTCTGGCCCGCCGCGCCGCTGAAGCTGAGCGTATCGCTGAGCGTGCCGCTGTAGTCGCTGTCGGCCACGCTGGCCGTGCCGTCGATCACGTCGTAGTCGACCAGAACCGGCACGTCGACCGGATTGTCCAGCGTCACGTCAAAGACCAACTGGTTGTTGGCCACCGGGTTGCCTTCCAACTCCGAAGCCCCCACGATCGTGATCGTGGCTTCGTCGTCGTTTTCGATGGTCAACGCGGCGGTCGGCTGCGTGGTACCGGCTTGGCCCGAGCCGGAGAAGTTGGTCAGTGACAGGTCAAGGGTCTCGTCCAGTTCGACCGTCGTCTCGCCTAGCAATTCGATGGGCACGGCTTTGGTGGATTCGCCCACGCCAAAGCTGACCGAAACAGGACCGGCGGTGAAGTCGCTGCCGGCGGCGGCCATGTTGTCGGTTAGCACAACATCGACATCCTCGGCATTGGTGGCGTCGTCGCGAGTGAGCGTGACCACGTTGGTCGTGTTGGTGGCGTCGCCTTCCGTTGCTGCGAAGCTGGCCGCCGTGAAGTCGTAGTTGACTGGCGGCGCGATCGGGGCCTGCGTCAGTTTCCAGAGGAAGGCATCTGCCCCCGGACCCACCGTAATATTGAAGACGCCGGGACCCGGATCAAAGTCCACCGTGCCACTGTTTTGGTTAAAATTGCCCGTCACGTAAACGTCGCCGTCGGTGTCGACCGAGAGGCCGCGGCCGAAGTCAAGTTTGAGGCCGCCGAGCCCTGCTCCCCAGCGGAAGAGACCGGCACTGTCGAGACTCACGAGGTAGACATCCGTAGATCCATTGCTCGTTTTGTTGAACACGCCGGCGCCGGGATCGAGGTCGATGGAAGCTCGGTGGATGCCGAGCGCGTAAATATTCCCAGCCGAGTCTGTGTCGAGACCACCATACGTATCCACGGCCGTCCCGATCAACGATCTAGCCCAAGAGAAGCCACCACTGCTGTCGAGCTTGGTGATAAACCCGCCGACGGGCAAGGTCGTAACGCCGGTGCCTGGGTCCATGTCCATGGTGCCGGCAGCGAGCGATCCATGGACAATGACGTTGTCACTTGCGTCGACCGCCAACTGTGCGCGAAACATCCGCGCTCCGCTGGAGCCCCGCAACTGCTTCGCATCGACAAAGTTGCCGCCGCTATCGAGTTTTTGCACGACCACATCGTTGGCGTTTGAGGCCGGCGTCACAGGAAACACACCGGTACCTGGATCGAAGTCGACCGTTCCGACATAGAGTCGGTGCAGGACGTGGACGTTGTCGCTACTGTCCACTGCGAAGTCGATCTCGGTCGCGGCATATTGGGGGTTAGAGTCGACGAGCACATCGCCCCAGATGAAGTTGCCGCTGCCGTCAAGTTTGACCATGAACGGCGTTGCAAAGGATGCTGGAGTGACGTTATGCACACCGCCGGTGGGATCCAAGTCGATGGCACCTGAGTTCGTTGTGCCGGTAACAAGGACGTCGCCTTGAGAGTCGACCTGTAATCGCCCGGTGTGCTGACCTAACAAGGAACGCAGCCACTGGAAGTTACCAGCGGAATCCAACTTGACGATGAACTGATTGGAGCCTGAGAGCAGCGCCGTGTTGACGGGGTGGGGGTCAAAATCGGCGTTTGTTCCGTTGGTGCTACCGGTCGCATAGACGTTTCCGGCCGCGTCGACGTCCATTCCCGAGATTTTCGTTGTACTCGTTGGACTGCCTAACTGCGCGGCCCATTGAAAGTTTTCGCTACTGTCGAGCTTGGTGATGTAGGAGTTGGATTTCTTCCAATCGCTCATGGCGTCGAACATCGTGGTCCCGGAAGTCGGATCGGCATCGACGGCACCGCTGAATCCCCCGGAGCTATAGGAGTTTCCAGCCGCGTCTAGTTCCGTGAATGCCGCAGTCACACCAGCGCCACTGCCAGGCACTGCACTGATGAAACCTTCAAATAGGCCCGCAAAACCGAGGTCGGCGGTGAGCAATCGCCGATCTTCCAGTGGTTCGGCAAACAGACGCCGGGACCCGAGCGAACGGATTGACTTGCTTCGATTACGGCGTCTGCGGTTCTTGGTGCTGAACAAGTTGCGAAAGCGGGGTCGTTTGTTAGTCATTCGCGATGTACCTCTAGAGAATAAGGGCGGCGATTGTGATTCAGTAAGAGATGGCTGGGGTTCTTGGTAATCGAATCTTGATACGCGGGACGGGTTGGATGCCGCATCTCTAGGTCGTTGGAACGCGGTCGTCCCAGAGATTCGGATCCACGGAAATGTCTCTCTCTGTTCCCAGCGGCTTGCGCATTCGGTGTGACTGGAATGCACCTTCTTCCCGCTTTGGCTCTAATTACTTTTCTCCCGCCAACCCCGCCAAAAAAATCGGAAATTCTTCTAAAGGTGCTTCTGTGGAGGTTGTGGCTACGGTGCCCCACCCCTCGCTGTGAGGTCATGCAGCTTAGAAATGGAATCACCCTCCCGGGGCGAACGGGAGGGTCGGGCCGAAGGCCCGGGGATGGCCGGGCACGGAACCCTCTCCGAGCTTACGGCTCGACTCTCCCAGAGGGAGAGTGAAGTTAGCAGCCATTTACAGAACAACTCAAAAGCTGCATGACCTCAGAGGGAGAGGTGACAGCGGTGCTAACTCCTTACTGCGTCGACACTAAGAGGCTTCACGACCTCACACGGGACGAGGGGACAAAATGTTGCTCGCGAAGCACACTAGATCCTGTTGGTACGATGGGCCTCCGAGCCCGTTGGGAAATGGTCGGCCTCGGAGGGCCAACCTGCAATCACCAGAGCCGTGAGGTACCAACGGCTTTCGTTGGGCTACCTCACGCGCAAAGACAAACAACCCGGTATAGGGATGTGTATCGCGGCGAAGCGGCAAAGTCGCTAATCGTCTTGCGATCAAAACGTCCGGTTCGTTGAGCGACTTGGTCCTGATTGTTGTTGGCTGGCCTGCCAGGAAACTTGCGGATCTCAACAACTGCAGGGTATCATTGGAAAATCTTGCCCCAACACACTTTCTTGTTTGGAGCGTCCCTCAACACGATGTCGGATGACGATCCCATTACGCATTGGATCCGCCAGCTGGAGCAGGCGGACGAAGCTGCTGCGCAGGACCTGTGGAACCATTACTGTGGTCGACTGTGCGCCATGGCTCGCAGCAAGCTGACGCCCGATACTCGGCGCGTGTACGACGAGGAGGACGCGGCGCTGAGCGCCTTTCACAGCTTGTGCCATCGCATGGCCGAGGGCCGGTTTCCCGATCTGAAAGATCGCGGCGACCTATGGCGAGTCTTGGTGGTGATCACCTCCCGCAAAGTCTCGTTGCGGCACCGGCACGACCATCAAGACAAACGGGACATCAAGCGCGTCCGAGGCGATTCCGTCTTTCGGGAGACCGATCATGGTAGTGGATCGGGGAAGGCGAACGTGCCGGTCAGCAGGGAGCCAACGCCCGAGTTTGCCGTGGAAGTCGCTGAAACCTGCGAAACGCTCTATGACCAACTGAGCGACGACTCGCTACGTAGCGTGGCAACGCTCAAGTTGTATGGTCACAGTAATCCAGAAATCGCTCGAGAACTCGACTGTTCGCCGCGCACCGTGGAACGCAAGCTGGAGCGAATCAGACGTCAGTGGCAGCGGGAGGATCTCGCGTGACCGTGACGTTGCGGCCAAGATCGTTTGACCAATGGCCGGAGGTCTCATTCTGTACCGGAACGAGCAACAGAATCCGCTACGGCGTTGCCTGAAGGGGTTGCACAAGGTCATGATCATTGTAGAACCCATTCAGGGTTCGGTGGAACTCGCTTAACGGATCCCCAGGGTGGCGCGGCTGCGCCGCTGACCCTGGGCTACGATGTTTAACCGCTTCG
>CAZUAH010000028.1:0-51674 GCA_964617665.1 uncultured Pirellulaceae bacterium | reverse complement strand
AGCCCGAACAGATGCGGAGGGTTCTTGTACGGCTCGCCGCGCAGTGTGTCAAACGAGTAAGCCGCCAGACAGTATTTTTCCGATAGCGGATAGGGGCTGCGGAAACAATGTCCGGGCCAACGGATCGTTTGGAGTTGTTTCTGGACCTCGGGGGGCCATTTTCCGCCCCATCGGCTCCGTACAGGAAACTCCGATTCATAGAAGGGCACGTCGGGGGTGAAACGCGTGAGCGGTTCCAGGCCGTCTATACCTTTGCTCACATCCACCAGGACGATCGAACCGGCCGGCATGGCATGGTGGGCGCAGGCCGTGCCCATCACCAGCTTGGAACCAGGGACCGGCTGCGCCTCCCAGATCCCCATGGGGTTGATTGTGCTGTTGCCGTAGAAGATGCGCACATCGCTGCCGTCGGGCTTGACGGTCCACAGGTGCTGAAAGTGGACGGCGCGGCGGTCTACATAATCCCAGCGCGTGTACAAGACGCGACCATCATGCAGAACGGCCGGATCGTACTCGTGGGTGTCGTGAAAGGAAACCACTCGCGGGTCGCTGCCGTCGGCCTCGCAAATCGCCAATGTGTGGGTGGGGCAAGGGCCTTTGCCACAACGATGGAATCCGCCCCGGCGTGTAGAGCAGAAGATAATCTTGCCGTTTGGCAGGAAACACGGCGAATGATCGTCGTAGGGGCCGTCGGTCAGTTGCTTCAAATTGCCGCCATCCGCATCCACGGAGTACAGGTGAAAGAACCGCTCCGGAAACTGGCCGTAGGTGGTCGGGTCCGACTCCGCCTCACTGTACGCGAATAGGACGCGGCGGCCGTCGTAAGAAACCGCAGGAAACATGTAAGCGCCTTGAGGAAGCTGGTCTCGGACAAGCGCCCGAACGCGCATGGACTGGCCCGGCTGTTCCAACACGAAAACGCCGCCGCCCGGCCGGGCGCAGTCTCCGTGGAAGGAAACGATGTGCGAGCTGTACGCACCACCCGGTACGTCTTGGACGAACACTACGGGACCGGTATTCGCTAGAGGGTTTTTCAAGGAGATACGGCGACGCAACTGGTGTACTCCTCGCCACAGCTTTTCCCACACAGCTTCGGAAGCCTCTTCATCCGCGGCCAGTCTCTCCCTTTTCGAACGCAGCCTTTCCCACTCGGCCGTTTCCGCGTCGAAGCGATGCCCTCGGCTGTCGAGTTCGTCGAGCAGAAGGTCGCCCCGCTCGAACATCCGCTCGATGGCCGCAGTATACGTCACCGAGTCTCGCGGTGTGCCGATGCCATCCTGCATGCGCCAGTCCCACTCGATCAGCACCTGTTCCATGGTCGGCCGAAAAGGCGGATGTTTTGGTGGAGGACAGGAAACTTCTTTGGGCTCGACTGCCAAGGCAATCGGCGTGGAGCTGCCAGCCTTTTCGATGCGGATTTCTCGCCAGCGGACAGCAGCCTCGACCCCGGAGGCGCGCGAGATCAATCGCACGACCGGCCCGTCGGCTGATGCGGATGCGTCGACGCTCAACTCGATCGCCTCGCCACCGCGCAGCGTTCGTTCCACGTTCTTGCCTTCGACTGCAATTTCGACCTGCGCCGCTTCACCGGCCAGCAGATCCACACGAGCGGAAACCGAGAACGCACCGACCTGCTTGGGAAGCGGTATGCCCACTTCCGCTGTCTCGCCCTGCCGCACGCAAGCCACCAATGCGCCGGCGTGGGCCAGGGCCGCGACCTGAGGACCCGTGCCGTCTGCGATCAGCACGAATCCAGCCACTTCGCTGCTCTTGTTGGTGACGGGCTGCCCGCCTGCGACAACCTGCAGGGCGTCGACTGTGATGCTTACCGGCTGACCGGCCGTCTCCGCACCTGGCAAATGCGGCGACTGGACAATCCCAAGAAATACCGTGGTCAAAATCACACAGATCGCGATCATCCGCGATCTTGTCCAAGAGGCCATCTTGAGGCTCCTTTCGCAGGCATCATTGAACGCCGGACTCAGTGGTGCCCGATTCCTGAAACTCTCCCATCGGCACGATCCAGATGTTTCGAAAACGCACGCGGCCTTGGCTTCTGTGGTTTTCGAGCACGATTGGTCCCGGTGACGGTCCTTCTGGCTCTATCAGAGTCGGGCATCGACTTTCGATTTCCGCGTCGTCGTGAATCTTGACGCCGTTGAGCAACACGGTAAATCTGGCGTTCTCGATCTTCTTGCCGCTGGGATCGAAACGGGCATTTCTGAACGTGATGTCGAGCGTCTGCCAGATGCGTGCCGGTTTGCTCGCGTCCACGTCCGGTGCCTTCAGGCCATAGATTGCGCCGAGTCGATACTTTTCGCCCTTCTCATTCCGACCGCGTATTTCGGTGCAGTAACGATAATGGGTCCATATGCCGCTGTTGATTCCTTCTTCTCCCGGCAGCCAGACCTCCACGCGCAACCTGAAATCGCCAAACCGTTGCTTGGTAATCAGGTGCCCCGGATCGTTAACCTCCAGCGCGCCGTTGACCAGCTTGTAGTGGCACGGCGGAGGCTGTTTCATCTCATCCTCGGTGGGAATCCGCATGCTCTTGTGCTGCATCCAGGCCGACGTGTCACGGCCGTCGAAGAGGACAATGGCATTTTCCGGCGGCTTGGCCGGCGCGATGTCGGCCGAAAGCGAGTTGTCGACGAGACCGAGAAACAACATCACGGCGATCAAACCTGCGGCCGCCCGAAGAAATCGACGACGACTGATCTGCGAACAAGTCATGAGAGTGCTCCTTCGATTGGCCCGCGATTGAAGCATTCTGCAGACGGCCATACACACACTCTTTGGCGGGCTGTTCGCAGTCAATCATACTTGATGATATCGCCGATAACATCAAGGGATGTAGAAATCGTCGCTCTCGATGGGCTGCGAACCATCGCTGTAGCTGCGCCCTGACGTGCGTCCATTGCGGTAGGCTCACTTGGGCATAAACATGGCCTTGACGCGCATTGTCCCGGTCAAATCGCCCAGACTGATGGTGCCGCGGGCTGTGTCGATCTGTGTATGCTCACGGCCGTTCACTTGAACGCTTTGCAGTTCGTGAGTCATCGGGACGCGGAGCCGCAGGTCCAGTCGCTTCGGCGACAGGCGTGAGGGGGGCACGACCTCGGCCTCGACGATGCCGTCGTCCAGTTGCGAACGGATCGTGAACGACACGGGTCCGAACATGGTGGGGGCGCGTTCGACGCGGATTGTCTTGCCGTGTTCCAGCCAGCCCCGCGGTGTGAAGTGCGCGAGTAGCAGCTCCTCGGGTCGCCCTTCCGCGTCGACGTGAGTGAAGACAAGCATGTCGTGCAGTGTCTTCAGGAACAGCGCGTTGTTCGTGTTGCTGGGCGGCAGATAGAGGGCACGGTAGTATTGCCCAGGCACGACGCCATACGAGTCGCCTTCGCCGGAGATAAACGTGTTGCGGGTCATGCCGTGGGCCAGCTTGCCGTACAGACTGAGCACGATCTGGTCTGCTTCGTCCAACTCCGCAAGCGCGTCGATGATACCGGGGCCGTAAACATTGTCCGCGCCGCTGGTGCTGTAACCGGGCAGGCCGCCAGCGCGGTATGACCCGACCGGGATGGGATAGTAGTTGAAGCGTGTCAGGCCCAGCAGTCGCGCACCGTGCAGCAGCATGTAGTCCACCGTGCGACGCATGGTCTCGCCCCTTGGGTCGAAGATGCCCGACTTGAGCGTCGTGCCGATGCTCAGGTTCCAGTAGCTTCCCAGCCGAGTTGCGGTGATCGGGTCGTAAGGGGTCGCGGGCGAGTCCTTCAGCACTTTGGGAAAGAACAACGTTCCGTCCGACACGTCGACCTTGGTGGCGTTGAATGTCTTGAGGAACGCGGAGCGGAGCGACTCTGCCGCCTCGGCCGCGGCACGTGCATCTTCGTCCCAGCCCTTATCGGCGCACAACGTGGCCATGTCGCGCAACCCGCGCCAGCCAATGGCCTGATGGTTCGAGTAGTAGCAGTGCGTGTGGATGTCGCCGGCGCGTGTCTTGCCGAGAAGCCCTCGCGGGTCATTGGCCATAACATCGCGCATGCCTTCGACCCAGCGTTTCACCAGCGGCCGGTTCTCTGTGAGCCAGGCATCATCCGCGGTCAGCCGCGCACAATGGGCGGTATAGAACAGCTTGTGCGCGTACTCCATCATGCGTTCGTCGTTGCCACGGAAAGTGCGCGGCAGCAGGACTTGCAGGTTCTCGCGATATTCATCAAGGAATCCGTATTCACCGAGTGCCTTGAGCGCGTCGCCGCTTTCCTGCGGGTACCAGGATTCGTATGCATTGCCGATGCTGTAGCGCCAAGTCATGAACAGGTTCTGGATCAACAGGTTGCGCATGGCATCCATGACTCGTGTTTCAGGCACATCGAACACCGCGCCGCGCCCGAGGTGTTCGTCCCAGAACCGGCACACCGCGTCGCGTTCGGCGGCGAAGCGCTGCGCATCTGGGATGAATTTCTTACAGTCGGCAGGCTGGTTGAGGCGGACGAGGAACACACTTGTGTCTTCGTTGCTATCCGGGAAGGTGTAAGTGAGGTACGGCGGCGCGAACTCCGCCCCGGGCCGGAAGACGAGCACGGATGAGTCGCCACTGACGAGTTGGTTGTCCTGGACGACCGCATCGGTGAGCGCAGTGCGCACACGCAGTATGGACGACTTGCCGGTGTCCCGATGCGCAAGGCGCGTGAAACGCACGAAGCTGACCAGGCTGTTGGTCTCCGGGATGTGCGTGGCAAACGATTCCTGCTCCCAGCGGCCTCCGTCGCTGTCCTGGTACTCGGTCAGTAGCACCGGCTGGTAGCCCTGGTGGAGTTCGGGACCGTCCAAGCGTTCAAGATCGGTTCCGTAGAGTTCGCCGCCGTCGCTGCCGACGAAAAACGCGGTTCGTCTGCCGGTCTTGTGATGTCGTGAGATGATCTCGCTGCCGTCGGCGACGTGCAGTGCGCTGTCGCCGCCGCCGGTGACGCTGTCGTGCTGGCCGAACACGAGGTAGTAAACGCCGGACGTAGTCACGTAATCGCCGATCCACAACATCGGCCGCAGGTAGTCGACGATGTTCTCGTAGGTCGGTCCTTCGTCGCGCGCGATCAGCTCTTCACCCCACACATCGCGTTTCGCGTTCAGTGCTGCGTTCAGTGCCTCCTCGTAACGTATGTCGGCCTCCGTCTTTGGTCGAATCCGGTTGGCCCCGACCCCGCGTCTCAGGCCGCATGGCAGGAAACGCAGTTCGATGGCCATGGCTCGATCGCTGGGGCCGGTCTCGGTCAGACCCTTGACCGAGGCGCCGGGCGCCTGCTGCTGGACCGCGCCCCGCGTCGTACCGGGCGCACCCGCGATGACCTTGAGCACATAGGTCTGCTTCGTTTCCATGGCAACAGGCGGATCGAACGGGATGACCCGTTTGCCCACGGGGCCAGCGGACAGTGACGCCCCAGCCAGGATTCGGCCTTCCATGTCGGTTTCTCGGACTTGGACGAGCAGTTCGTCGTCGTTGGCTTCGGAAAGCCAGATTGCGGCCGATTCGAGCGCCGGTCCCAACGCCGTGAAGGGTTGAGCGGCGACGTGGTCGTCCGCGACACTGCCGAAGGTCTCGCCGTTGCCGGGGCGAGACAGGATCAGATCGCGTTGCACTTGCCAGTAGTACTTGGCGATCTCCTCTGCGCTAAGCGGGCGGCTGTAGATTGCGACCTCGTCCAGAGCGCCAGCCAGGCAGTAGGTGGCAGTGCGGGGCAAGTTCCCGTAGGCGGCCATGACGAGCGGCGTGGCGTAGGTCGACAGCGTTCCTTCAGCCTTGGTGACGGCGACTTCGCGGCCGTTCAGGTACAGTCTCATGGCCTGACCGTCGAATGTGCCTGCGACATGGTGCCAGCCGGTGTATAGATCCAGCGGAAGGTCTCGGGCCGAGCAGGACACTAGCGCACCGTTGACGGTGGCGTAGAACGTGAGTGTCGAGGGGATGTCACCTCGATCCATGGCAGCGATGGCGTACTGATAGTACGGATCAGCGTGACGGGTCGCGCCCTTGCCGACCAGGATTTTCTGGCCATCCAGCGTACCTCTCTTCAAGCGGAACCACGTCATCACTGTGAGCTGCCGCTGGAGGTTCAGTTCCGGCGCATCCGGGCATTCGGCAGTGCCACCACGGCCGTCCAGCACAAGTGCGCTGCCGATTTTTCCGTTACCGTCGATTGTGGCACCAGGTCTGAGTGTGGCGTGATGCCCATGCGACGAGTGACCTTTGACGGCACCTTCCGCATCGGGTTTGGCCGCCTGGTCAAACCGCCAGCAGCCAGCCACTCCCGGAGCAGGCAGCTGTGCGTCCTCAGGCGACTGGCCCGCGCAGCAGGCTGCCAATACGCTGGCGTGCAGCAGCAAGCCGGATAGAGAGATCATGGTTCACTCCCTCGCCGTAGCTTCTGTTGTGTCCCAGGCGCTGCTCAGAAAACGGCGACGTGAGATCTTGCGGTTGGTCATGATAGTCAACGACCTCAAGATGGTCCCTTCTCCCCCCGCGGGCGGGCATGATCGTGCCCAGCGGCCATGCGAACGCGCGGACGGCCACGGCTGACTCGAAGGCCTCGTCAGCAGCCGTTATGATATCATCAGTTGGAAAGCGTGTGAAACGTTGTAGCCATTCCGCCCGAGTCTCCCACAAGCGCATGTGGCATGGGAAAGACGCCTTGCGCTCGCAAATCTCTGCGAACGGCAGAAAAGCGGCGCAAGACGCGACCCATGCCAGACCCGCAATGGACGACAGGAGATCGTGAATCATGAAGACACCTCTTCGATACACAATCGTTCTGATATGGATGGCCATTGCTTGCACCAATGCGTGGAGCCAAGTGGCTGACGTTGTGCCCGCCGGCGGACTGATCGTACGACTCGGCTGTTCCGATACTCAAGCGCTGATGGCCTTGCGTAAAAGCGACAATGTGATCGTGCACGGGTTAGACGCCGATCCCAGTGTCGTGGGAGCGGCCCGAAAGCAGATCGACGCAACTGGCCGATATGGCCCGATTTCGGTGGGGCATTTCGACGGCAAGCACCTGCCGCACGCCGACAACCTGGTGAATTTGGTCGTGATCCAGGATGCGAGATTCGAGGTGCGGGATGAGGAGATTTTGCGTGTTCTGGCACCCGGCGGTCTCGCGGTGGCTCTCGACTCTGGACTCCTTCCGCAAACCTTGGCCGGACGACATCGACCAATGGACGCACTATCTCCACGATGCCAGTGGTAATCCAGTGGCGCAGGATCGGAAGGTTGGGCCGCCGCGACACCTGCAATGGGTCGGCGCACCGCGCTGGTGCCGCAGCCACGAATTGGACATCAGCATCCCCGCCGTTGTCACAGCCGAGGGACGACTGTTCTCCGTGGTCGATTTGGGGCCGACGGGGGTACACGAGACGCCGATGGAGCTTGGGAAGAAACGCTTCCCGGACCAGTGGGCGTTAGTGGCTCAGGATGCGTTCAACGGAATAGAGCTGTGGCGTGTCCCGATCCCGAACTGGGGGCCCAGGAGTTGGGAGCGAGGACGGAATCCGTATCTCATGTCGACTGGCGACGAGATGTGGTCGTTGCCGCCGATTCTGTCGCGTCGACTGGTAGCCGTCAGCGACCGCGTTTACATCACGCTGGGCTATCGCGCATTGGTATCGGAACTGAATGCCGTGACGGGAGAGGAGCTGCGCGAGTTTTCGGATACCGAAACGACCGACGAGTTCATCATCTGTGATGGCGTTCTTTTGGCGCGGAAATGTGTGATCCCCGACGGAGAACGACCGACGGTACGACGTACCCGACCGAAGGCAAAGAGAAGTCCAGGAACGGCTCCTAATGACGCCCGTCTGGAATTTCCCGATGCCACGTTGGTAGCCATTGACTTGAGCACGGGTAATACGCTCTGGAAGGAACCAGCGGGCGAAATGATACCCTTCAGCCTGGCCGCGTCGGACGGGAAGGTCTGTTTCCTGCGGGTGAAGGATGAAGTGGACGAACTGACATCGCTTGACCTGCGAACAGGCGCCGAGCAATGGCAGACGGATGTACCGCGCCCCTTTGGAGAATTCGGAGCGATGGGCACTTCGCTGGCGATCGCCGACGATAAGGTGGTCTTGGTCGCGCGTGGAGTGAATGCCTATGACTTCTCAGACGGCAAGAGAGTCTGGCGGAAGGAAGGCTCCGTCCCGAGATCGTTTCGAGGATTGCCGGACCTGATGATTGCCAACAACGCCGTCTGGGCCGGTGTTTTGGCGACAGCTGGGATCGACGTTAATACCGGCGAGATGCTGCCGGCGATGGCCGACAATAGTCTCTTTACGCCAGGGCATCATCCTCGTTGTTATCGTGCCAAGGCGACAGAGAACTACGTCATCTGGTCCAAACGCGGCGCAGAATTTATGGACATTGTTCACGGGAAGAACCACTCGGCGAACAACTGGGTCCGGGCTGTTTGCCGCTACGGGTTCATGCCGGCCAATGGTCTGCTGTATATGCCGCCCACCCCATGCCGTTGCCATCCGGGTGTGCAGTTGACTGGATACAACGCCCTCGCTGCGCAGCCTCCGACCGGCTTCGAGGTTCGAAAGAGAGGGCCACGGCTGATCAAGGGGCCGGCGTATGACACTGTCAGTGAGACGCAGACACTGAAGCAGTCTGAATGGCCAATGTACCGTAAGGATCCTGCTCGCAGCGGATGCGCCGGAACGTCTATTCCGGCGAAAATGGCGCAGGCGTGGAGCGCTCAGCTGCAGGGGCGTATCTCACAGCCCGCGTTTGCCTACGATTCACTGTTTGTCGCGGCCCGAGACTCGTGCAAAGTCCACTGTCTCGATCCAGACACAGGAAGTGAGCGGTGGCGTTACATCGCCGGCGGCGCCGTCGATTCTGCGCCCTCACTTGCGCAGGGACGAATCCTGTTCGGGTGCGCGGACGGATCGGTCTATTGCCTGAATGCAGTGGACGGCGTCTTGGCTTGGCGCTTCGACGCGACGCCATACGACAAGATCGTCGTTAGCAATGGGCAGGTACAATCCGCGTGGCCGATCCACGGCAGCGTTTTGGTACGGGAGAATGTGGTCTACTTCAGCGCCGGTTATTCGTCCTTCCTCGATGGAGGTCTCTACCTGTACGGGCTTGACGTGAGGACCGGAGAGATCCTCCACCGAGGCCGCGTGGATGGCCCGCACAACGCCAGTCGGGACGCGCACGATGCGCACAACATGGAGGGATCGCTCAACGACATCTTCACTTGCGTGGACGATACTCTGTCTCTGTTGCAGAACTGCTTCGATCTCGCCCTGAAGCGGCATGATAAGCCCGTCGTGACGCAGTTTGGCGGGCGCGAACCGGGTCCGCTTCGTCTTATGCCCACCGGTGGGTATGTCGATGATTCTGGATTCGACCGCCTGTACTGGATGCGCAGCCGGTCCTGGCCGGGGGTGCATTTCGCGCACGCGGCATCACAGCAGGGCGAAATCATGGTCTTCGATGAAACGACGACCTATGCGGCCAAGACGTTCCGACACGTCTTCAGCCGCAGCCCCTACTACGCGCCGGGCAAGGATGGGAACGTGATTGTGGCCGATGACGTCGCCAATGAATCGGTGGTTCCCGAATCCAAAGGTTTCGTCCCCTGGCAACGAAAGGGCCCGCCAAAGTGGGAATTGCAGATTCCGTTGCGAACCCGCGCCATGGTTCTGGCCGGCGAGCATCTCGTGCTGGCCGGGTGGCCCGACAAGGTGCCCGAGTCCGATCCATGCGCCGCTCTTGAGGGCCGGCTGGGCGGAGAACTACGGATCATCTCCACCCAAGACGGGACAGAAAAAGCGTCCTATGTGATGAAAACGCCGCCGGTCTTCGACGGTCTAATCGCCGCGGATGGGCGACTGTTCATGAGCTTGGCGGACGGCACGGTCTGCTGTTGGAACTGAAGTCGCATCGGCGACTTCCGCCAGCCAGTGGCCACGAGGTAGATGTCCGTCCACTCCGTTTGCCGATACCGCTTCGTCGCAATAGCGGCCAAACGGTACCCTAAAAACCAAGCTTCCTGCTCCAGATCTTCGCGGTACACGCCGAAAAATCACCATGAAGAATCGTTACAACACGACCAAAGCGAACGATACATCAAAAAACGTTGATATCTAATTGGTGAGCAATAATATTAGGGGACGAAGCAGGAGTAGCGACCTGGAAGTACGGCTTTCTGATGTTCTAGACGACCCTAATGGGGATATGTAATGCTGGCACCCAACGTTCCGATTCTGGAAGAGATGATTCAGGACAAGCAGTATCGGGAATTCGTTTTCGAACTTGATGCGCTGCTAAGAAAAGACCCGAACTACAACGCCAGGAAGCTGCCGCGGATTCTTGAGGCCACAGCAAGAGGCGAGAGGGTCGTGCGGTTCGAGGATCGCTGGGTCATTAGTTCGTTTGTCCCCCCCGTGCCCTCTAAGGCGTTCCTGACTTTCATCAAGGGAGGGATCGACGAAGACAGTATATATACGGACCTAGCGTACGCACGTCGCTCGGCTCCTCTTTCCGTGCACCTATGTATCACGAAGCGTTGTCCATTCCAATGCGAGCATTGCGGAGCAACGTATACGCCGGGCCGTGTCGAACTGACGAAGGACGAGTGGATCAAGGTCATTGGCGAGTTGCAGGACCTGGGCGTCGCCTGCATCGTGTTTTCCGGCGGAGAGCCACTGGTGCGCGATGACATGGAGGAGATCATCAGCGCGGTAGACGACCGCAGCAGCACGCTCCTCTTCACCAACGGTGCAAGTCTTTCCATCGAGCGAGCCCGGGCGTTGAAAGAAGCCGGTCTGTTCATCTTGGCGGTCAGCGTAGATTCCCCTTATCCGGAAGAACACAATCAGATACGGCAGAATCCCAAAGCGTTCTCAATGGCAACGGAAGCGATTCAAAACGCAGTCGAGGCGGGGCTATATACGCTTGTATCGTCCGTCGTGTTCAAGAAGGATTTGAGCGAGAAGAGACTCCACGATCTTTTCGATTTTGCCAAGGTGAATAGCGCGCACGAGGTAAGGATTCACCAGCCCATTCCCCGTGGTGAGCTTGCCGATCCCAAAGAGGCGGAAGAGATTATTTGGAGCCCGAAAGACAAAACCCGCCTGTATCGGATTCAAATCGCGGCGAACCAAACCAAAGATCGCTTCCCGAAGGTGAGTTCTTTTCCCTATACGGAAGGGCCGTGTAAGTTTGGCTGCGGCGCCGGCCTGCTTCACAGCTACATCAGCAACACGGGCGACCTCTGGCCGTGTGACTTTATCCCTGTGTCGTTTGGGAACGTTGTGGACGAGGACCTGAAGGAGGTCTACGGTCGCATGATGAAGACCGCTGGGATTCCCAGGCAAAGCTGCATGGCGAAGGCTGTTGCAGGGCGACTTGATGGTAGAGAATTCCCGCTACGTGCCGAGGATCATCCGGACCTTTGTCAGGCCTGCCAGTCGCGAACGTATCCGAGGTTCTACAAGGATCTGCAGGCACCGTAGCGGAGGGCACTTCACCGTGGTGCCCACTTGAGCCACGAGGCGACATCGGCTACCGTCTTTGTCTTCGCACCGTATCCGAAATCGAGGAACGAACGGGAGTACGTATGTCCAGCCTACCAGAGGGTTACGAACCGACTCTAGACGTCCGTCAGCGCGAGACGGCGATCAAAGATGTCAAGGACTTCTTTGAACGAGAGCTGGCTGCGGCCCTGGGGCTTTGTCGAGTGACCGCTCCGTTGTTCGTCCGTAGCGGTACAGGGCTCAACGACGATCTGAACGGCGTCGAGCAACCGGTCCGATTCTCTGTGAAAGAAGATGGGAACGCCCAGGTAGAAATCGTCCAGTCGCTTGCCAAATGGAAACGGATGGCGCTGGCGCAATACGGCTTCGAGGTGGGCGAGGGGCTCTACACGGACATGAATGCCGTACGGCCCGAGGAGACCATTGACGCGCTGCATTCGATCTACGTCGACCAATGGGACTGGGAGAAGGTCATTTCGCCCGAACAGCGGAACCTCGAGACGCTTCGTGAGACCGTCGAGGCGATCTACGACTGCGTCTGCCGTACCGAGTTCCACCTCGCTTCGCAGTACTCAAGCATCCGACCAGTTCTGCCGGAAGAGATCTTCTTTGTGACCTCCGAGGAACTGTACCAACGGTGGCCTGACATAGACCCGCGCGAGCGCGAAAATCGAATCTGTGCCGAGCATCGGGCCGTGTTCGTCATCGGCATCGGCGGGAGCCTTCCCAATGGCGAGATCCACGACGGCCGTGCCCCCGACTACGACGACTGGACCACACCCAACGCTGCCGGCGGCCACGGACTGAACGGCGATATCCTCATTTGGAATCCGGTGTTCAACCGAGCGTTCGAAATCTCATCGATGGGCATCCGCGTCGATCCAGCGACACTCCGCGAGCAACTGAAGATCCGCCAACTGGAGGAACGACTCACGCTGGACTTCCACGCCAAGTTGCTCGCCGGACAGCTACCTCAAACCATGGGCGGCGGCATCGGGCAGTCGCGATTGTGCATGTTCTTCCTGCGTTCCGCCCATGTCGGCGAAGTCGCCTGCGGCGTATGGCCGGACGCCATGCGCGAAGAGTGCCAGAAGTCAAACGTTACTCTGCTGTAGTCACCGTCCAACAACGGGAACCAAAGGCACGGCAACGCCACGGCAATGCATCGCCCGCTGGCATGCCATGCATTGGTGACGTTGCCTTGGTCTACCCAAGCCGTCTGGGAGTATTCTTGCGCTCGCTGCTATCAAAGGTCGTAGACAAGATCGAGCAATTCGTAGCTCTTCTTGTCTTTCACTCTGTCATCGTCGCCGTCTTCATTGTCCAAGTCGGCGAAGAACCAATCGCGGCCCTTTTCGCCCCGGAGCGTATCGCGGGCACCGTCGTCGTACACGGTTGTTGCTGGATCGGCGGGATCACCAGCAATCAAGTAATACGTGCCATTGTCGCCGGATCCACCGCTCGTTCCATTCAGATTGGCCACGCGATCGCTGTAGCTCCGATCCGATGACCACTCAGCCATAACAGCCAGTCCGTTGGCCGACGACGGCGATGTCAATTCGGCCGCCAGGCTGGGGCTGGCAGGGTTGCTGACGTCCACGATCTGCAACCTTCCGAAGCTTCCCAGATCTCCGACGATATGGGCGTAGTTCCCAACGAGCTGGACCTTTATGGCGGTGCCGCCTGCAGTGTCGAAGTGGCCCGCAAGCGTGGGATTGCCAGGATCGCTAACGTCGACAATCTGCAGGCCGCCACCCAAGGCGGCCACGTAGGCCAAATCTCCTGCGATATCCAGATCTTGGGGAGCGCCCGGTGTACTGAAGGATCCCGCCAGGACGGGATTGCTTGGATCGATGATGTCGATGATCTCAATCCCGAGGCCGGCACCCTCGGCAAGGTACGCATAATTGCCGTCGACAGCGACCCCCTTGGCAAACCCGGTCGGCCCGTAACTTCCTGTCAGAGTTGGCGCGTTGGGATTGGTGATGTCAATGACCTGAAGGCCGCTGCTTCCGTCGGCCACGTAGGCGTAGTCTCCTACGACTTCCACGTCTCGCGCAGAGCCGGGAGTATTGTAATCGCTAACGAACGTCGGATTGGCCGGGGCACTCACATCAATGACTTGCAGGCCGCACGCCTGGTCAGCGATGAAAGCCAAACCACCAATTACGTCGACGGCGTACGCGTAACCGGGAGTGTCCAGAGTACGCAACGACGTCGGATTGGCAGGATCACTGATATCTATGATCTCAAGATCACTGTAGAGATTATCTCCAGCTTGCCACATCCATACAAATAAGACGGGGCTCGCATTGCGGGTCGCGCGGTTATCGCAGGCTTTCCATGCGCGGTGGGAACTGGTCCTGGCCGCCGAAGAGCCACGGGTTGTAACGACGGAAACTGCGGTACTGGTCATCGCGCACCAGTTGCTTTAGCAACATGCACGCTGCTTCCACTGCCACCGCCGGGCCGACCGATGTGGCCGTGCGCAACTTGGGATCATAGGCAACTGGGCACTCTGGGCCGGCTTTGGGACTCGGCAATTCGGCTTTCTGCAAAGCAGCTTGGCCGGCGCACATGGTCGAGATAACGCCGCCGTTCGCATGCACTTGGCGGATGATCGCGGCCGCACGATTCCCGGAAATATCCTCCCAGCCTTTGTATGTGTGTTGTCCACGCCCACTGCCCACGCATGCAGGCACAGCCACGGCATCGAATCGGTCAATCTCCTCGTCGGCCAAGTCTTTGACTTGCACATGCGGACGGATTGTCATGCTGCCCATCCCGCGGACTTCCGGATCGAACCCGGCCACGACCACTTCGATGGCCGGCACACTCGGTGCACCGCTCTTGGGCATCATGTAGTCGCCTTCCGGAGTCGTGTGGGCCGCCCACGCCAATACGGCCGTGTACGCGCCGAATTCCAACTCCGCGAAGTTCTCGCCCAGCAGAATCAGCACACGGCGAGCGGGGCGCACGCAGCGAAAGCCGATGCACTTGGGGCGGTAATCGGGTGACGGCGTGCCGAATTCGGTGTTTGATTGCCTCTCGGCCGACATGGCGTAACATCCGGCGCGTCGGATTTTGCGCGGGCCGTCTTCTGGTGCGGGTGGATACTCCACGGCTCCGTTTTCGGCCAACTCGAACCAGTCATCGCACCATTCGGCTACGTTGCCGGTCAAGTCATCGAGCCCGTAGGGCGAGCGGCCCTTGGGATAGCTGCCCACGGGTTGTGGATGGCCGACGTTGCCGCCGTAGTTGGCGCGTTCAGGCGAAATCGGCTCGTTACCCCACGCATACTCGCGGCCTTCCTTGCCGGCTGCCGCCCACAGCCATTCCGCATCGCTGGGCAGTCGCTTGCCTGCCCAGCGCGCGTACGCGTACGCGTCGTGCCACGAGACTGCGTATACGGGCCATTGCGCCTTGTCAGGCCAGGGCACGAACTTGTTATTCTGCTTTTCGATTTCCTGGTCCGCATTCCAGTGTCTTGCGTTGCCGTCATTCAGGAACCGGCAGAACTGGCTGTTGGTGACCTCGCACTGGTCCATATAGAACGAACGGACACGGACTTCCTGGTCGCGATAGAGAAACTGACCGCCGTGCACGAACACCATGCCTGAGTGATCACGCCAGCGTGGCAGGGGTGGCCTCGACTCCGCCGCGCCGCTCGACGCTACACTGACGACCAGGACCAACAAGAACGCCAGACCGCGAAGCGAGTGTGTGCAACAAAAAGACTTCATGCCAAAACCTCCCGTATTCACTGAGACGGCATAGAACGGATTGCATTACACGCGGTTGTGTAATAATGTAACAGCCGTCTTTGCCAAATGCAATTAGAGAGATCTACGGGAACGTGCCGCGTCGCATCAGTCTCCCGCAGTGCCACTTTTGGAAGAACCTACGAGGCCGGTTCCTTGTGCTGAATCAAGCAGACGATCTCATTTGCCCTTCACGCAGCGAAAGCCGAGGCAAGCGGAACTTCGCAAAGGAGAACTCGCACAGCGCGAATCTGGTCGTAGGTCCGTCGGCTTCGAGTGCCGACATTGGCACCCTACGCGGTATACGCGAAGCGTTCCGCTTTTTGGCCCTTGAGGATCTTTGAGCGGATTGGCCTGTGGAGCCTTTCGGTAGTAGTCTTCATCGTAGTAGTCGGCACACCACTCGCCGATGTTCCCGGCCAAGTCGAATACTCCTTCCGGCGTTCTCCCCGGCGGAAAGCTGCCAACCGGCTTGCGGCCATCGAGCCGCGGACCATAGTTGACTCTTGTCTCACCCGGGTCTTCGTCTCCCCACGGGTAGGTGCGGCCCTTCTTGCCGCCTGCGGCGTATTCCAATTCCGCCGCGGTTGGCAGTCGTTTGCCAGCCCATTCGGCATAACCTCTGGCTTGGTAGTGGTTCACGCATCCAACGGGCAACTTGGCCCACTCGGATCGCGCAGGCTTGAACCGTCCGTCTTCGTCCCGCTTGATCCCCGGGTACCAAGGAGTCCAGTACCCGCGTTGCCGTCGTTCTCATCAGTTTGAGGAAAGTCGTCGCCAGAATCTCCCGTTTTCGTGTTAAGCGGGACAACGTTGATCTGTTGCAGCACGTCGCGACGGACACGAGTTTCGCGAATCACAAGCCTCATGGAAATAGTCATCGCAATGCGGTCAGGTATTCGCAAAGGATTGCGATGTTGTGGCTGAAGACGGCGCTGGAGATGTACTGGCTGTCCATCTTGAATTTCGGTTGGCCAACTAGACGCTCTCCCTTGTAGGTACTAATCCATCGGCCTTGATCGTCCAAGTCGCGGATGATGCGACGGACTTGGGCCTCCAGGTCACTACCGGAGTCGGCCTCCGGCGGAAGACCCTGTTCAAGAGCGTGGTATCTTCGTTTCAGTTCGGCAAGTCGGGACTGGGTCTTCCAGCCGTAGTGTTTTGGTAGATTTGTGTCGTCGTAGGTCAGGCGGTACTGCTTACCTCGTCGCATCATGTACAGCGGCTTGTTTGTCTTCAGTTCGTAATAGCGGGCCAGAGAATTGTCTGGCAGCAACGATTGCTGCAAATAGGCAATCGCACGCGGTATCGGTTCCAGATACTTGGGGTGTGACGTCGCGATATAGATCTTCATCAACGTTTCGATCGCTTCCTGCGACTCGTCGCCAGAGATTCCAGGCGGCTCGAACTTGCGGGCCCAGATCGGTTGCATGTCGTTGTTGTATTGCTGAGCCCATGCCGGTTGTGGGTCAGGCATTTGGGCCAGGATCAGAAAGTCGCCCAGTCGCTCCAAGGCAGCTATGTACTTGTCATCTTCATATACTCGGTGAGCGGTGATCAGCGTGTCCGCGACATACCCACACACGTTGTCGTTCAGCGTGTACATGTCCCAGTAGTTCTTGATCCGGCCTTCGGTCCGCCAATCGTAGTCGGGATAGCTGGCCTTCAACACGGGCTGTTTCGAGACCGCCGTCTTCCACCCTTGAGGAAACCCGCCATTCGGAAACTGTGCCGCCAGCAACGCATCGCGGGCCGTGATGGCGCATTGATGAATCTCCGTGTTCTTGAATGCGAACGCCTCGTCCACCAGCACAACGAGTTGGATGGCCGATTGCGTTTGACCGTCGTCCAGCGACGTCGTGCCGTCTCGACGTCGGTTTCCACCCGAATACAGGTAGCCCAGCGTGCTTCCCTTGAGGTCAATCGAATTCGTCCAGCCGCCTGAACGGAGTTGGCCGTACGCCAGCGCTTCGGCGGCCTCGCGAGCAGCGTCCAGATAATAGCGGTCGCCAGTCGCTCTCCAGGCTTTCAAGAAAGCCATGCCGACAGTTGGCGTCCCCGGCGGTTGCACCCAAATCTGATCGGGCGTGGCCAATCCTTCGCCCCAGCGTTGCTTCACGTCCAGCGAGTAGAAATAGACATAGCCCCCGTGCGTTGCGACGCGGTCTCGATAGAACGTCGCCGCTTTCTTCATGGCTGCCACGGCCTCGTTGGCCAGAGTGTCGTCGTCTGCATGGACAAGGTTCCAACTGAGGCAGAAACACAAGACGCACACAGCGGTTATCGGGCACTGTCTGGTGGCTTTCATATTCGTTTGGACCCGTTAGTTTCGGTGTTATGTCCTTCCTGTTTCCCGCATCGTACATCGCTGGCCAAAGTCACGCAATTGAACGCAAGACATCCCGGCTGCCGAGACCGACGTCGGCTCGTCTCCGGCGGCAAGGTAGCGCATGTCACCGCATTTATTCAAGCATCGGAGGTACAGAAGTTCCCATTAGCAGGGACCTCAGCATCACAGGTCCTGAACTACCGTGCCGTGAAACGACATGATGCCTGACCTGAAACCGCTTTTCGGCGGAAAGGGAAAAGCGGATTGCCACTAGTTGCTGACGTTTCGTTCCAGCGTACGCATCGGCACCGATGTCGTGCGCGCCGTTCTGGGCCGCGCGTCGCCCTCGAAACCACCCAACGGTCCATCAGCAAGATGTCTTGCCTCGCGGTCTTTCGAATGACGAAGGGTCCGTGCAGCACTTTGGTAGCATGGCGACTTTGTTGCACGCTTGGCACCACCTTCCCGCCCGTGGTTGCAGCTTGTGGTTCTTCCATCGCCGAAAGACATCTCGACGGTAAGCCTGCCTCGATAGCCGGAAACAGCAAACGAGTGGATGGTCTTCAACGGCGGATTCGGGACGACCGCGGATGAGTATAGACGGAACCGAACTGTGAAGAAATCAATCGGCTTTGAACGACTTGGCGAGAGATACTTGTTCGAGCGCGTTTCAGCTCCCGAGGACTTCTGTCGAGACGCTTGAACTGTTGATCTCCTCTGGTCTCAAGAGCCCTATGGGCACGCCTTTCAGAGATACAATGAAACGCATGAGAAACACTCTGCGCATGATCGATTCTTGCCAGTGGATGTCTGATCTGCTGATCGCATCATCTTCTCTTGCTGGGCCACTATTTTTTGATAGTAAAACACCACCACATGGACTGCAATGCACGAGAATCCAAGTCTAGACGTGGGTGTAGAAGGAACAGGGCTTTGGGCATCTTGGACATTCGTCGCGTGGGTCGTTACTCTTCTCCCTCATGTGGTTTTTCCAACAATCAGGAGAGTAGTGATGTCTTACCGGCAGTGCAGATCGGCCAGCAGACTTTCAGAAACGGGTTCTCGAGTGCGTGCCCTACTGTGTGCTTGCGGATTGGTGGCATTCGCAGCCGGTTTCGCGTGGGGCGAAGACCGCCCGGTTTCCTCTCGGTTATGGAGGGGCCCGAATCGACCGAGACCATGCAGGTTCAGGTGTTAGCCGCAGCCGGTGTCGCGGCGGCGGAGCCAATAGCACCTTGGGCGGAGGGCGATCCAATCAAGCCCACGAATCCGCGTCAGGACCATGGTAGGGCCGAGAGCGTCCAGAGAATTCAGATTCCGCCGGGCAAGTTGGACACGCTGCTCGGGTTCCAGCAAAGAGCGTCGTTGTTCGCCATCGAGCCGGCTCTTAGCGACGGTCGGCGGTTTCCCTTCGGGTGTCTTGAGAAGGAAAACGTGCTCGGCACCATCCTCGATGCTCGTTGCAGATGGCACGAACTTGAGGTGAACCTGGCGACTGTTCGATTCGCCCTTTATCACTTGCATCACCTTCACGTCTGCCTCATAGAACTGGACGCGTTCAACCGAATCCGATACCTTGATCTCCCTCAGACTGTGCGCCGCACCAACAAGAATCACGTCAGCCTTCTTCACCTTCCCGGCCAAGCCTTGTTCAGCTTGCGTGCGAAGATGTTCAGCCGAGAATCTGCTATACGTCTTCGGCCACACGCCCAGATAAGGCTGATCGTAATTGGACTCCGCAAGAATGTGGTCCTGCAGAACCAAGACAAGGACCAAAGGCAAGTACTTGATCACGTTCGCCAACATCGTTCCGTTCCTCTTTTCTGCGGATTGCGGAGTTGGTCCGCACCGGTGAGTCACTCGTCGGACGCGCCAATGACCTATCCGTCGTCTTCCTGAAACCGCGTGTGCTTGTCGATAATGGTGCCGTCTGCTTTCAGTGTCGCGCCGTAATCTTCGATCGAGTTCAGTGTGACATGAGCCCGATACAGCCGCTCTGCGCCTTCGTCTTGGTAGGCGTACCAGGTGAAGTCCGTGCTGCGATCATAAGGTCGTCGCCAACGCTCGAACGCATCCCTCGCGGCCTTGGGAACGGAGTCGGCAGCAATTGGATGAATCTCCTCTCGAACAACCTCAACTGTGTGCGTCAGTATCAAGTGGTAGTTCTGCAGCGTTCGCACATGGGCGGAACCGACTTGCCGTCCATGGACCGTTGAGGAACCTGGGTCGAAAATGGTCAGGTCATATTGTGTCGCTTCTGCCGTACCGCTCTCCGAGACCTGCCACAAGCGATGGCCGGGAAACTTGGCTTTGTAGGCATCCCTAACAGCAAACGGCAAACCGCCGAGCAAAGGGTCCCTCGCCTCTGGGGCAAGTGCCGTATCGCCAGCTTTCCCGCCCTCGTCACCTGATTCCTGCCATGCCCCAGTGACGTGCGACGGATCGCGGGCGATCTCATCTGGTCGATCGGATTCCGGGACACGACCGCAGCCAAGAACGCTTGCCACACCGAGGAGAACAGAAACGGCGATCGCGTTTTTTGCGGTCTTCATGGTCCAGTACGCCTACGATGCGAGCTATAGACGCCACGGTTCGCGATAGGGGGCGTCGAGCATGCGGTTTGCTTCTTCGTCGCCGACGAAGCGCTCTTTCGCCGGGTCCCATTGGACCTTGCGGCCGAGCAGATAGGCGATGTTGCCCAAGTGGCTCCAGGTGGTCACTCGATGGCCGATTTCGACATCCATCACCGGGCGCCGGCGCGCGGCGATGCATTCGAGCCAATTGGCAGAGTGGTTGTCGCTGACGACCAGATTCTGTTCGTCCGTGCGCGTGGGCGAGAGGTCGGCTTCGCCTTTGGTGACCTCCCAGTTCCAGAAACCGCTGAGTGTGGCCTCGCTACCAACGAAATCTATGCCCAGCTCGCCGTCGCTCGGTTGTTCCCAAATCATCTCGAACTCTGGATCGGCGAATTTGTAGCGCACGCTCATCTCGACGGGCGCGTCAAACAGGTTGTTGGGCTCCTGGCGACCGGTGGCCTCAATCGTTACCGGACCTGTGTGATCGGCGCCCATGGCATAAGAGACGACGCCGAACATGTGCACGCCATTGTCGGCCAGCGAGCCGCCTCCATAGTCCATGAACCAGCGGAAGCTGAAGTGGCATCGCGCCGGATGATAGTCGGCCCACGGCGTCGGCCCCAGCCACAAGTCCCAGTCCAGATGCGGCGGTACCGGCTGGGCGGGTTCCATCGGGTGGATGCGGTTCGGTCGATGAGTGAGCCGTACCGTGTGCACGTTGCCGAGCCGGCCATTTCGTACCCATTCGCACGTCTGGAGGCTGCGCGGAATCGAGCGGTACTGCGTGCCCATCTGGACGACTCGATCGTAGCGTCGGGCCACATCGACCATCTTTCTGCCCTCGTGGATCGTCCGGCAAAGTGGTTTTTCGCAGTAGACGTCCATTCCCGCTTGGCACGCCATAATCGTAATCGGTGCGTGCCAGTGGTCCGGCGTGCCGATCAGCACCGCGTCGATGTCCTCGCGGTCCAAGATGCGACGAAAGTCTTGGTATCCATCGCAACCGCCGATCCTTTTCTGCGCGGCGGCCGTACGTTGCTGGTCCACGTCGCACACGGCGGCGATAGTGCAGCGCGGGTCGTTGTGGATTCCCAGCAAGCCCTTGCCACGTCCACCAGCGCCAATGAGTGCGGCCACCACACGTTCGTTGGCGGGGCTTTCCGCGGCCGAACCGAGCACGCTGCTCGGAACGATGATCGGCGCGGCGAGGCCGAGTCCCGTGCTTTGCAGGAAGCGACGTCGATTCAGTTGAGGCTTCTGTCGGGCGGTCATGGTGTTCTCCTCCGGCGTGTTTGTGATCCCGGCGTGATTTGTGCGCAGGCTAACCCAGGCTCGTTGCCGAGTCAATCACTGCGGCGCGAACTTGACTGTTAGCGTTCGGTCGATCGCGGTTTCAATCTGCTGCTTGGCTCCATTCGGCCAGCGGATTTCCGCCGATACCGGTTCGGAGTGCGAACCAAGTCCGAAATGCAGCGTCAAGTCGTTCTGGTTACCTTGGCCTGTCGCTCCCTCGACCTGCCGCGTTACCATCATTTCACCCAGTTGGATTCGCACTTGGGCGCCAATCGCGGCGGCGTTCACGTTGCCGCCACCGACCAGTCGCACTTTCAGCCAGTGGTTCTTGCCACCCGGATTGCGAAACAGTCGACCACCCGTGACCAAGTCCAAATAGCCGTCGCCGTCGAAGTCGGCCCAGGCTGCCTGATAGGTCGTCGGTACGTCCACCTTCGCAACGGCAGATACTTCCACGAATTCCCATCCGCCCAGATTGCGATAGAGGACGCTGCGGTCGCCGCGATAAACGGTAGTGAAGAACAAGTCGAGATGGCCGTCATTGTCGAAATCGGCCAGCGCCGGCGAAGCGTAGGATTCCTGCCAACGCAGGCCGGCGGTATTGCTTCGATCGGTGAAGTGGAACTTGCCCTCCGGGCCGAGGTTTCTCAAGAACTTCGGCCGGTCCTGATACTGGGGTGGATGGCTGAAGTTGCCGACGAACAGATCGAAATGACCGTCATTGTCGAAATCACCCCACGCCGACCCGATCGTGTGCCCCCACGCGCCCAGCCCGCCATCGCCCGCTGTGCCGAAGTCGGCTGCAACATCGGTCAACTTGCCCTTGCCGTCGTTCTGCAGCAGCCGGTTTGGCTGGAGCCGATAGTTTGATACGTACACGTCCAGGTCACCGTCTTCGTCAAAGTCGGTGGCCGTGATTCCGCGGGCTCGCCGTATCCGATCCTGTCGCCATTCCTCGACGAATCGTTCGCCCTTCTGGTTCAAGAGCATCACATCCGGATACTCTTTCGACGGCCACACTTCGTAACCGCCGACATACAAGTCGATGAAACTGTCACCATCAAAATCGCCCCATGTCGCGCCCAGGCTGACCCTTGTGGGAAGTTTGGGAAATGCTTTGCCAACGTCTTCAAAGCTCTTTCCCTCTTGGCTCCGAAACAGTCTGCCTTGGCCCGCCCAACTGAACAGGTCCAGAAAACCGTCGTTGTCGAAATCGCCCCAGATGCCGGGTCCGGCCAACGACAAATTCTCCACGCGATGAAACCGCTTGCCATCTTCGTTTCGCCAGAGTTGGCCGCCTGAACATAGGTCGACCCAGCCGTCGTTGTCGAAATCACCCCAGGCCGCCGCTCCTCCAGAAAGACCTGTCAATCCGACGGCCTCGGTGACGTCCTGAAAGGGCTCCGCGGCCGTCGAGCAGAATGGCGCTGCGCACGACAGAAAAATCGCGATCAGTTTTCGCATCTTTTGGTCTCCCGTCTCTCGTATTCATCATGCCGCGTGATATTGTAATGATTTCCGCCGCAAGAAACCTTGGAGAGACCATGAAACGATCACTGAAGAACTACTGGCTGGTGTCTGCTGTGGTGACTGCCTTGGTTGGTGGGACTGCAAAATCAGGCGAGCCGATGAAGCGAGACATGGTGCTGTTCCGCGAAGTAGGCAAATATGCAGCCTTTCCCAATATCGCCACGGACGCGGGCGATAACCTCTGGGTGTCGTTCGGTTGGAACACGACACGGTCGCACTACGGCAAGGCGGCTGGAGGAAAGACGGGCGGCGAGACGCTTTACTCCCCCGACGGTGGCCTCTCGTGGTTCCGGCGCGGCAAAGACACAGGATTCAAACAGCGGCCGAAGGACTTGGGCGCATTCATTTTGAGCGACGAAACCGTCTTGAATGTCTGGCCGCAAATGCACGAGGTCCTTCCGACATCGAAGAAGGAGGAATTGGTTGCGCGCGGCGTTGCCGTGAAGGAATGGCCCGACGGCCACATCAGCGCCTGCTATCGGGCAAAAATGTGGAAACGGGAACCCGACGAGGAACAACGCCATCAGAAGTACATCTCGCTGCCGGCTTTCGCCAGTATGGGAGGTTTTGGAGCGGGCGTGGTATTGCCGAACGACGTGGTGCTCAAGCCTGTCTATGGAAAGAGGACCGTTGATGATCCAGCAACTAGCGCGTGGGTACTGCGATCGGCGGACCGCGGCGATAGTTGGGAACTGGTCGACATGGCGTACGACGGCCGGCACGATTTCAACGAGGCCGAGTTGCTTGCGTTACCGAACGGAAGGGTGCTGGCCATGATCCGATCCGAAAGCGGTACGCACGAAGTCCCCTTGCACGAACGCGGGTTCCTGTGGCAGTGCCATTCGGACGATCACGGCAAAACATGGAGCCAGCCAAGACGCACCGACATCTGGGGCTACCCGCCACACCTGTTGTCAGTTGCGGGTGGCAATATTCTCTGCACTTACGGCTACCGTCGGCGGCCGTACGGCATCCGCGCCTGCTTCTCGCGAGACGGCGGTGAGACATGGGATACTGAACGCGAGGCCATCCTTCGCTGCGATGCTCTATCGAAGGGTCCGGGCTCGGGACGAGGCGGCATTGGCGATCTGGGATATCCGAAAACGGTCGAACTGAGCGACGGCACACTGCTGACGGTTTATTACATCACTCTGGACGATGGCGTTACGCACATCGCCGCAACACACTGGTCGCGCGACTACGTGGGACCCGCAGATCTTGCACGCGGTGCGGCGGCTGTGCCGAAGCCCGATCCGTCGCTGCCGCCGGAACACATCATCCGCGAAGAAGGCAGCAGCCCATTGGTGTACGGCGTGATGCAGAGCTTCATTCCCACCGAAAACAAGATCGCAATGGTGGCGATTCGGCTGAGCAAAGAGAGCGCCGATCCCAAACTCACGCACACCTACGGACTGTCGGTGGTGATACGCAAGCCAAAGGGGAACAGTTGGTGGACCGAGTGGTTGGGCGAGTCGCGCGTGCTGAAACCGGACTCGGTGAAATGCGGCGCGTGGAACGCCTTCGTTTTCGATAGGCCTGTGGAAGTCACACCAGGCGAGACGTATGCGCTGACCGTATACAACAAGGACTATTTGGGCGGCGGCGAAACGCGGCTCAAGGACGGTTTGACCGGCGACCACAAATGGCATGTCAACTCAGGACCCGGCAATGTCGGCGACTATCCCAACGGCGGCATGGCGGCCAACATCACTGAAGATCTGGCATTCAAGGTGCATGGCACGATCGAGGAACTGCCCAAAGACTGAATGAAGAAGCTATAAGCGTTAGCGAGGCGCAGTCATGGCGTGGCCCTCACTTACGTTTCGGGTTACCATTTGTCCGTGCGCAAAGCGGGCTAAGTGGCGGATTTGGAGATCCGTCCCGCAAGGTTCCGCTGGCTCAGTTGGCCGCGGTCCCGCTTGAGCCTGCTACTTGAGCCGGAACCATCAAGAGTGGCGTGGGTTGCTTCTCGCTTGTCAGGTACAGCGTTTTGCCGTCCGCTCCGTAGCAAATTGATTCGCCCTGAACTCGCTCGGGGGTAACGATTTTGCGAGGCTCCCGAGAGAAAGCGTCCTTCCAGTCTTCGTTTTCGCCGCAGACGAACTCGTACGCATGCGTGTAGGTCAGCACCACCGCGCGCCGACCGTCGGGCGACACATCCATGGCGGTCACCGCTGGGATCTTCAACGTCCCAATCTGCCTGGCAGAGAATGCTTTCGTTGGGTTGGGTTTGGGCCAGTCAAGCGCATACACATAGCATTCCGACGTGCGTTCTTTGGTGACAAACAGAATCGTCTTGTCCGTCGGATCAATGCCGACTGCCTCGCAGTCGCGGTGATCGTCCTCGTACGAATAAGCGATCGTTTGGACAACCTGTACTTGGTCTGCAGTGACTCCCTTTTCCGTATCGAAAGGAGGTTCCTCGATCACGTACATGAGCTGTATCGCCGCAGCTCGACCATTGTTGCCGATGTCGCACAGAACCAGATAGCTCTTTCCGTCAGCCCGAAATGAAAACATGTCCTCGAAGTCGAACGGCAAGACATCTTGCAGAAGACATGACCCAAGGTTCCGGCCCTTCGTGTCGAACAGATAAACTCGCCCGTCGCCTCCCGAGTCGTTGTGGGTCCAGAAAAAACCGGGATGTCGCCGCGAGCATGCCACGCCACTGCTCTCGTCAATGTTGGGATCCTTGAGCCGGCAGACTTCACGTCCCACGCCGTACGAAACGCGTCCCGGAGGATTCTGCGTGGTTTCGTTTTTCGCTTTCCGCTCTCGGATCAGGTCGTCCACGTAGTCCTGGTCGGCCTTGCTGAGCTCCTTCGGATCAACGCCAAACACACGACCGTCGGAACGCAGCAGCCAGATCTTGTCGAATTGGCTCGTGACATACTTCGCCTCGACCTGCATCTCACCCGAAGCATCCGTCCAGACGCGCGCACAAGCGGCTCTTGAAACCAGCAAGATCAGAATCGCCCCAATCGAAAAAGTAGACTTTGTCATCTGAAACTCTGCCAGTGCTTTGAATTGGGTCTAGTAGGGCTTGAGACGACTGGACGTGAACGGTCGCCATCCCAAACTAGATCAGTTGAATAATGAGAGGATCCGGTTGCGTTACTGTTCCCATGGCTTCTCGAGTTCCCGACCTCAAGGAGGCGCCGATTCGTCAAACGCGTCGATCTGGATTCTTCCGCCATCCTCTCGGGCTTCGATCCGGCCGCGGCGTTCGACGTTTCGAAGATCGACGGTTCCGTTGTCTTCCGTTCGAAAACGCACATTCCTGACGGAGACATCGTGCCCGACAAGCATTGCCTCGCCGGTGACGTTGGCTTCACCCATGCTGCCTTCGTCTTGCCAAGTCAGCGGACGGCCCAGGTGGACGTGGCGAACATCCATCTGCGCATTGCCCGACAGGTCAAGTGTCGTGCAACCGATGCTGATCCCGGGCTTGTCGGATTCGCCGGCAATTCGCAGCTTGCCGCCGCGGTGCATCAGTTCGCAGATGTGCGATTTGCCGGTAATCGAGACATCCGTCTTGTCGCCGGAAAAGTACGCGGCGTACATCGAGATGCCGGCTGGCTCGCCTTCAGTCTTCACAGTGACGTTTCCCACGTTCAACGGCTCGGCCAGATCTCTGGACAGATGGATCTGGCCCGTCAGGTTGTGCCCTAGCAGGGAAACGATCAAGTCCTTTGATCCGGCCAGCGTAATCTCGGCCGGACGCTGCCAGCCTCCGATCTGCCGCACGAACAGAAACCACCGCGGCACGCGGGTATCGGTCATCGACAATCGCCAGTTTACGCCGGGCAGAAGCGATGCGCGGTCGTAGGTTATCGTGACCGATTCTCCAGGCGTCAGGTCCAATGTTGTTGACCCGCCCTTGTTCACGTACACGCCCAATCCCATCGGAAACTGCGAATCGACAAGCGTCACGTCGGCCTCACCGGAGAGGATGATCGCATCAGGTCGCGGCCCGGCCTTCAGTCGCGTGCCGCGCAGAATGCCTTTGCCTTCTTTCCAATGAAAGCTGATTCCGTACGAATACTGAACGATTGTGTCGGTTGCTTCCCAAAGACCTTCGTAGAGGTGGAACACGGTGTGAATCGGCGTACTGTTTGGGTTCACAAACCCACCGACGGTACAGTTCTTCGTCACGAGGGTTCCGCCCTTCCACTCGACCGAATGATGGCGCGAGTAGTCGCCGGCGATTTCCAGCGTGCAATCCTCCAGCGTCAGCTTGGCCCCTTCCGGCAGGATCAGCGATCCGTCGAGTCGAATGCGCTCGCCACGAATCGTCTTTTCGCCCTCGATGGTCCAATCGCCCGACATCAGTTCTAGTTCAGCCGCTTCGGCGTGGTGGATCAACAGGACTAGGCATACTGTTGAGATGAGCAGGTTTTTCATCCTCGCCTCGTTGAGTACTTGATGGTATTGGAGCTTCCGATTCGTCTTCGACGCCTTCTCGGCGGAGGTGAATTACACGGTGAGTGTGGCTGGGGTCAAACCGCAAGGAACGAGCGGTGAGCCCCCAAATGAGAGCCTACTGGCGGCTCGCTGACGCTTGACCCCAGGCACCCCACTCTCACAGTGCGCAACTGTGCAGACTTTGTCAATCTCGCCTAGTCCTCGAACTTCTGCACTTCGTCCGGTCCCGGTGTGGCGTAGGCCGGGTCTTTGGCGCGAATGTGAATGTCACCACCCGCGAGCACGCGGACGTCGAGCGGGACAATCGTCACGCCTTGTTCGTTGATTGTCTGGGCGTCTTCGCGGAGGTCGCGCGTCTCAATTCCCTCGCGCGGAAGCGGTGGTACGTTTGCGTTGAAGAATGCGGTGCACCACCAATTGCCTTCCTTGTCTTGGAATGGTGTGCCGTGACCGAGGAATCGGCCGGCGAATTTGCGCGGTCCATAGGGGCCTGTGATCCTTTCGGCTGTGCAATAGTAGAGGTTGTACGAACCTTTGCGACCTTGATCCGTCGACCAGGCCGTGCCGAGGTGGACGTACTTGTCGCCGATCTTCCGCATCGTCGCACCTTCGTGGCCGATTCGACTGATCGGTTGGCCGCTTGGCCCCGGACGACTGCCTGCCGGATCGATGCGGACTGGCTCGGCCGTGTATTGTGTGGAATCGGAGTTGAGCGGCGCGAGTAGCGTATTACCCCAGAGCAGATACCACGTTCCATCATCGTCCTGGAAGAGTGACGGGTCATGGCGCCGACCAAGCCTTTCGCCCATTGGGTGTGTCCAAGGGCCTTCGATCTTTGCACCGCTGGTCAGCGCAAGGCTCGACACCACTGCCGGGCAATGCACAAGAGCCCAGCGATCGCCAAGCCAATGGACTTCGGGAGCCCAGAGCAACCGCTTCCGGAGCTGTTTGTCGAGCGACTTCACATGGAAGGTGTCATTCAAACTGAACGGCTCGCCGAGATACTCCCATTCGATCAGGTCCTTGCTGCGCCAGAGCCGGACGTATTCGCCGACGATGCTCTCTTCACCGAGCCCGATGTTGTGAGGATCGGCGGCTTCGCGCGGATCGACGGGATTGGGCTGCGTTCCGGTGAGATAGTAGAAATCGTCGGGACCGAGGATAATGTACGGGTCGCGGATCCAGCCGGCTTTGATGTGCAGCGCCCGATCGTGGCTTTTGAGTCCCGCGCGAATCGTGTTGGCGTCCATCACGGGGCGAGGCTTTCGCTTCGCCACGGGCTTCATGGGTTCGACGGTCGGCGGCTCGTCAAAGAGTCGCTTGTGTAGCTCAGCCAATTCTTCAGCCGGGATCTTCACGACTTTGCGATCGTAGGTCATCAGTCCGTTGATCTCGCCTTCCACGTCGGTCGTCTGCGTGTAGACGCCTCCGGCGATGCCACGAGCGCGAAGCTGATTTAGCATGTCGAGCGACGTGAGGTAACGCTCCTTGTACTCCTCCTTGTTCTGCGGCAGGCCGCCGTAGCCCCAGTTGCGACGATTCGCGTCCCACAGGTGATCCTGGACGGGATAACCATGACCACCGAATTCACCCATGACCTTGATGTAGTCGTCGAAGCGGCCTCCTTTGCCTTCATCGAACGGAAAGCCGGGATGCGGGTACTTATGCGCATCGACAACATCGCCGACCGGCCAGAAGTTGCCTCCACTGGCAATGTTCACCAATCGCGTTGGGTCGCGTTCGACTGTCCACCGGCCAACGTCCATCGTCTGGTGCTGCCCCCAACGTTCGTTGAACGGGACCCAGCTTACGATGGATGGGTGATTCTCCAGCGTCGAGATCATTCGTTCGAGTTCGAGCATGAATTGGCGATGGTGCTGTTCGGGCCACTCTGCGTCCACGGGATCAGGTTTTAGTCGCGTCCACGGCGGCTGTTCCCCTCCGCTGACATGGTCCTGCCAGACCATCATGCCCAGTCGGTCGCAATGGTAGTAATAGCGTCGCGGCTCGACCTTGATGTGTTTGCGAATCATGTTGAAGCCGGCCGCCTTGAGGAATTCGATGTCAAAGAGCATCCCTTCGTCGGACGGCGACGTCAGCAGCCCGTCGGGCCACCAGCCCTGATCAAGCGGGCCCCAGTGAAAGATCTCTTTGCCGTTGAGCGTGAAACGCCAGTGGCCAACCTTGCCTTTGGCTTTGCCGACCGTGCGGATGCCCGCGTACGAGAAAACTTGGTCGACGATATCGCCATCGGCATCGAGCAGCGTTACTTCGATGTCGTAGAGATGGGGTGAGTCGGGTGACCAGAGTCTTGCATTGGGAATCGTAAGCGTGAAGGATCGCATCACTCCTTGGGACTCGGCCACTTGTCGAACACCGTCCTTCGCGATGACCCGAACGACTTCCGAACCGTTTCGCTCTACAATGACGGGGCGAACCGCAATCGTGCCAGAGGCCGCATCCGTGGTAATCTTGAGGTCTTCGATGTGCTGCGGTGCAACTTGTTCCAGCCAGACCGTTTGCCAGATACCGGAGACCTGCGTGTACCAAATGCCACGGGCGTTGAGCACCTGTTTGCCGCGAAGCTGCCACTCCTCCGTTTCGTCCTCGACGCGAACGATTAGTTCATTCTCGCCATTCCGAATGGCCTCGGTGATGTCGAACGAAAACGGCGTGTTGCCTCCTTGATGCGAACCGACCGACCGGTCATTGACAAAGACCTCGCAACGGTAGTCGACGGCCTCGAAGTTCAACAGCGTACGCAATCCGTTTGACGGCGACGCCTCGAACGTGCGTCGATACCACAAGGCTTCCGTCGCGTCAAGCAACCGCTGCACGCCACCGAGTTTCGATTCCAGGCAGTAGGGGACCAGAATCTTACCGTCCCACTCTTTGGGTGTCTCTTCGTTTTCTACCGCGGTGATCGCGTAGTCCCATTGACCGTTCAGATTGTGCCACTCGTTTCTGACGAGTTGCGGGCGAGGATACTCCGTCCACGCATTTTCCGATGTCACGGCTTCGCCCCACTTCGTGATCAACTCCGACTTAAACGGAGTGGTGCTGCGTTTTGGTTTCGGCAGCTCCGGGACGTTGTCGGCGTCGACGAGATGCACATCAATGAACTGGCCGCCACGAGTCTGACGGCAGTGCACGGCCATGACATTCCGGCCAGCCCGCAACGCTCCACGTTTCTCAGCGTCGATCGGAACAACTTTGTATTCTTGCGTATACCCTTTCAGCACAGCGACGCCTTGCCCGTTGATGTAGACCTCGGCGTCTTCATCATGATGAATCAGGAGCGCCGTCTCGTCCGGGATCGCATCCAGGGTGAACGACTTTCGAAGCCAGATATCATTCGTGGCCCAGACGGTTCCCACGCGTGCGCCGGGCGTGCTGTGCGTACCGAAACCTCCTGATCCTTCCGTCCACCCGGCATCGTCATAGTCCGCCTGACGCCAATTATCCGCAGGACGACGAAGCGTGTATCGCCAGTCGTCGACGATTTCCTGCGCGGAGCTACAATCGATGATCAGCAGGAAGGCAGCGATGGTAATCAGAGGATGCGTTGTTTTCATTCTGTGGCTTTCTTGAAGTAGACGATTCATCGAGAAGATAGCACGCTCAAGGCTTTGTCACCTTCAGATTGCGGACGGTCCCGTGCAGCCGATTGGGCGGTGCGTAATTCCCAGCGGCGGTGAGTTCGTCGTGACCGATGTTCATTGGATCTTTCGGTTGAACTGGCATCAGTCCTGGCGACGCGCCCTCAGCGACCTGTTCTCCATTCACGGCAAGCGTCATCAACTCGGATGTCAGTTTCGCCTCAAACGCGAATCCCTTCGGCATCACCTCGTCCGAAACGATTCGAGCCACCTGACCGTTGACTCGCACATCGAATGCGAGGTTGCCCTCAAGCAAGTGGACGGCGTAGCCGTGCTCTCGGCCGCCCTGAGCTACGATGACTCCGTTGCCCGCCGAAGCCTTCACGTGGCCAGTGATGGTAAGGGGTCGATTGGCGATCAGAGGCGACCTTGCCGACGCTGGCTTTGCGCTTCGACCGATCGGCTGTGGGTATTTCGCGAGCGTCCGTTTCAGCGTAGCGACAACATCTGGCTCTACTGCTGCAAGGTTCCGTGTTTCTAGTGGGTCCGCCTCGTAGTCGTAGAGTTCGTATTCAGCCGATTCCGCGGGTTCACCGAACGCTCGCCACTCGACAAGCCGGTATCTTTCGGTGCGAATCGCGCGCCCGAGTTTCAGCTTTGGGTAAGCGTGATACGCGTGATCTTTCAGACGCGCCGCGGGATTCCTCAGCACCGGCACGAGGCTTACCCCGTCGATCGGCTGCGGACCATCGGGGGCAGGCAGACCCGCCAGTTCCGCCAACGTGGGGAAGATGTCCACGCTCTCGGCAAGCTGCTTTGTCGATGAGCCCGGCTTGGTGATTCCCGGTGCCGAGATGAGAATCGGAATGCGATTGGCCTGTTCGTAGTTGGTGTGCTTCGTCCAGATGCCAAGATCACCGAGATGAAATCCGTGATCACCCCACAGCGCAACGATGGTGTTGTCCGCAAGCGATAACTGATCGAGTTCGTCGAGTACCTTGCCGATCTGGGCGTCGACGAAGCTCGTGCTGGCGTAGTAACCGTGGATCAGTTTCCGCTTCAATTCCTCGCTGTACTGAGCGCCCCTTTCCTGCGGGACGGGCTTGTAGTTGCTGATTTCGCCACCCCGTTTTCCCGCGACCTGCGGTGCATCGGCAGGCAGTTCCTCGAATTCTGGCAAAGGCAACGAAGCCGGATCGTAGAGATCCCAGTACTTCTTGGGCGCGCTGAAGGGCAGGTGCGGGCGAGCGAAACCGGCGGCGATGAAGAATGGAACGCCATCTTTCGCGCGACGTTGCCTTGCGGCTTGCAGCCGCCTAATCGTCTCAGCCGCGACTCGACCATCGGCATACTCGATGTCTGCAACATCGGGTGATTCAAAGGCCGCACCACGTGGCAACGATCTGATTTGACCGAGCTTCTGATTCGTGAAAAACGCCTCTTCGCGAGTCAGCTTGCCACCATCAGTGCTGTCCGGATCGAGGTATTCAATCACCTTGTCGTGAAAGTGCGGAACGCCGAACGACTGGGGATCACCATGATTGCCGTGTCCGATGTGAAACACTTTGCCGAGCGACTCCGTCCGATAGCCCCCATGCTCTGCAAAGTACTGGGGCATCGTAACAGCATTCGGAATTACCTGCCGCAGCTGAGTACCGAGCCCATACAGCCCTGTCGATGTCGAGTGCGAACCGAGCATCAGCGTAAACCGCGACGGGGCACAGACGGCTTGATTGCAGTACGCCAGATCGAATCGCATCCCGCGCGTTGCCAAAGCGTCGATGTTTGGCGTTTTGGCGACCGGGTCGCCATAGCACCCCAGCGCCGGCTTCAGATCATCGACGAGAATCAGCAGAACATTTGGACGTTCCGCAGCCGACACCACGCTGCTGTTCAGCAGCAGGATGCAGAAAGTCGTGGAGAAAGAAAGACAAAGATGAAATCGTCGAGTGGAACTGCGATTCATACGCTCAATCTCATGATGTCTGTTCCGTCGAAAACTCGAATACGATTCTCGACTCGTGCGTTTAACCCGGTTTCAGAATGCTCGACGGAAAGGCGGGCTGGTTAGCCTGTCTTGCGCACCAATTTGTAGGCCGGACCACGCAAACCGCGGAACTGCCGGAACTTCGGCCTCTTCTATCGGCGATGTTCACGGTACAGGCTATCAAAGCAACTCAGCCGGTTTGCGCCGTTCCGGCAATGGTTCGGCCTCGGTCCGGCCTACGCGGTGCGCAATCGAGGTTAGGATAAGGCTTACGAACAGTACTGCAAGGCCTCGAAATTAACACGCAAGAGACGGTCAAGGCAACGCCCGTGGGTTGGTTGCCCTGGGATGATTGGACGGTGTCCCGTTGTGGTAGACCTCGTCGGCCGGCAGAATCATCGACTTGTTGTTATGAGTCCAGCTTCGGAATTCGTCGGTGACCTTCTTGTCAGGGAACGTGCGATATAGAATTCCGGGCACACCTCGTTCGAGCGCCGTCAGCGAACCGTCGGGTCTTGCGATACAAGCTGGCCAGGAGGAGTGCTCGGCTGACGAGTTGTTGGCGACGACCCACATCAGGTTGTCCGAAGCCCTAACACGGATTTCTGCCGGTATGATCTCGTCTAGGATCGTCTTGCCCTGGTGACGCGCGTTGTAGAAGGAATGGAACATCACGGTGACGCCCTTGTGCCGGTAGACATTGTACATTTCCGGAAAACACGAATCGTAACAGATCAGGAATCCACACCGGATGCCCTTCAGGTCGATCGTGACAAGATGATTGCCCGGCGTGTAGGCTTTGAGGTCGCCTCCCGTGCACATCGATTTATCGTATCGATCGACGATTTCCCCCTCGCTCGAAATGATATACAGGCAGTTCGTCGGCTTCTCATCGGGACAGAGGTAGTGCGCCGAGCCTAACACGACCCAGATGCCGTGCTCTTTCGCCATACCCATGATGTCCTGCGTGTGGGCCCTCAGCTTATCCCAGTCGTAGTTCTCGAAGCTTGGAAAGTCGACACGGGCGTACCCCGAAAGCGCCGCTTCCGAGAAATGAACGATGTCGGCATTGTTCGCCGCCGCCTTCGCGATGAAGTCCTTGATGTAGCGAGCGTTTTCGTCAACGTTACCCGACACGGGAAACTGGCAAGTGGCAGCCTTCAGATGCGGAACGTCGTCCGACGATTCGGCGCCGTCAGACGGCGTACACAGGGGCACAACGAGTAATAGCGCTGCCGCAAATAACATTGGCTCGATAGGCCGGCTGACGATTTTGCTTCTCATCAATGGGGTTCCTTTCACAACTGGTCGATCTCCTCTCGCGAAGATAGCTTAGCGAGTCTGACGTATGAGAAGAAACCGGACGCCTCGGCGCAGTCGGAAACTCAGCCGCGTCCGCCGGCAGCCGTTTCACCGATCCTCTTCCGCCGCCCTTAGGTTCTCTGCCTCTCTCTAGCCAAGTGATACCCCTCGCAGTTAACGTGAAAATGAGAGGCGGCGAGGTTTCCGGTGAGAATCGTCGCGAAACGAATTGACATGCGCATATGTGTCTGTACCAATGATACGTGGACGAGAGGCAGTTTGACACTTTTCCCGAGCAAATCCTCTTTCGGACTCTTTTCTATACAACCGGAGCAGAGTATGGGCATCATCGACACGCCCGGAGGCGGCGTCGCGCGCGCCGCATCTCCATTCCCACTCAAGGGCACTGCTGACGATGAGGTAATCCCCTACGGCAGTTTCTTGGCGAAGCTGGCGGCCGAATTGGCGCCGCCCGTGCAGGACGACGTAGCGGTCCGCGTCCAGAATGTACTTGAGGAACTTGCCCTGTACGCAGGCGTCGATCAATGTCGGCTCCTACGGTTTGCGCGTTCTGACAGCAGCTTGTGCGCCGCGTGCGGCTTGTGCTCGGACATGCCGTCGGCGAAAGCCGAATCGTGTTGTGGCCCTTTGGAGGAGAGGTTCCTATGGCTTGGCGAGAAGCTGAAGCAAGCGGATGTCGTTACGATTCTGCGGCTTGACGACTTCCCAAACGAGGCGCAAACCGAACGAACCTATTACGAGCGCGCCGGGTTTAAGTCGTGTATCTTTGTGCCGTTGAACGCCGAGTGCTTCACGATCGGCGCACTCGCTTTGGAATCAACTCGAACAATTGACCATTGGCCCGACGAGTTGACGCACGTGGTCCAGGTCGCGGGGCAAATGATCGTGAGCGGGCTGCGATGTATCGAACACCGGCGCTGTGTTTTCGAGCAGTTGGATTTTGAGCGGACCGTAGCGGATACGGCCGCCTGTGTCGCCAATTTGCCCAGCCATGAAGTCGTTGATGGAATCCAGAAAGGGCTGGAAACACTGGGGGAGTTCTCCGGTGCCGATGTCTGCGCTTTGATTCCTTCTTCCAGTGATGGCAGCGGGAGTGTTGGGACGCTTCAGTGGATCTCTTCGCGAGTGGATCCCTGTCAGGCCGTTTTCCCGGATCCTTCACACTCGGAGATCTGCAACCACGTACATTCCGGCCGACATTTCCGGTTTCGTCAGCTCGACGAACTGGATCTGACTTGGACGCACGACCGACAAGCTTTTGAGCAGGTTAGTGTCAAATCCGGACTGGCGGTCCCTGTGTTCGTCGAAGCGGAGTGTTTCGGCGCGATGGTAATCAGCTCCGTTTCCGCGGAAGGAAGCTGGCCGGAGAGTTGGGTACCTCGTCTGATGTTGGTCGGCCAGATATTTGCCAACGGTTTATTGCGCGCCGGGAGAAACGAGGAATTGGAGAAACTCAAAGAGCAGTTGCAGGCCGAAAATGCCTACCTGCGAAGGGAGATCAGGGTCACGAACCGTCACGACAAGATTGTAGGCGAAAGCCGGCCGTTGCAGCAGGTTCTGAGTCAAGTGGAACGAGTGGCCCCGACCGGATCGACGGTGCTCATTCTGGGCGAAACCGGGGCCGGCAAGGAGTTGATTGCCGACGCTATTCACGAACTCAGCCCCCGCAAATCGCGTCCGATGATCACGGTGAACTGCGCCGCCATCCCAACCACGCTGGCGGAAACGGAACTGTTTGGGCGATCGGCGGGGGCTTACACGAGTGCAGACACCAGCGAACGCGGACGATTCGAAATGGCCGACGGATCGACGATCCTCCTTGACGAAATTGGGGAGCTACCGTTAGGGGTCCAAGCAAGGCTACTTCGCGTTCTCCAGGACGGTCAATTTCAGAGAGTTGGTTCTCCTGAAACGCGGCATGTCGACGTCCGTATCATCGCCGCCACAAACCGCGATCTGGAGCGGGAGGTTCGCCGCCGACGGTTTCGAGAAGACTTGTACCACCGATTGAACGTTTTCCCCATCCGTGTTCCGCCCCTTCGAGAGCGGCTCGAGGACATTCCCTTGCTGGTTCGGGCGTTCGTTGACGAGTTGGCGAGGCGAATGGGCCGGTCGATCAAGACGATTCCCAAATCCGCGATGAGTTTGCTCCAACGCTACTCCTGGCCCGGCAACGTCCGCGAACTTCGACACGTCGTCGAACGCGCAATTGTCTTGGCCGAGGACAACGTGCTACACATCGAGTTGCCGGGTGGTGGCAAGCCTCTTATCAGGTCCGACTTGACGCTGCAACAAGCGGAACGTGCACACATCAAGCGGGTACTGGGCAGAACGCAATGGCGAGTGGAAGGGAAAGGCGGGGCCGCGGAGATTCTGGGGTTGAAGCCGTCGACACTGCGATCTCGGTTGGCCAAGCTTGGCATCCAACGCAATTCAGGCTCCCACGACAAGTCGTGAGTGGCCGCGATATTTCGTGGGGGTCGCACTAGGCTAGCACGACACTCGACGATTCGGCAAGCCGTAATGCCTTGGCAGACAACGTCTTAGAAATCGCTTTGTCTGCAGGAACCGTTGGGCATGACGTTTGCCATACAATCGTAGCACACTTTCTTTTCCTTCCTGACCTAGACAGGGCAGGCGTCCCACCAGTCGGTGGCTTGATCAAACCTGGCGGCATCTCGTGGAACAGGAGTTGCCAGCGCTGGCCATCGGTGGGCGTGAGCGGATAGAGACAACCGTTGGCAATCTCTGCCACTCACTGCCGTTCCGGGTCAGGCGAGGCAAATCTGCTACTTTCTCGGGCCAGTGGGATTATCACAGAAGGGGCGACCCATGAAGAGGCGAAGTTCGCGCAGTCGTAGTGGTTGGTTTGGAGGCAAACGTCGATCCAAGAAACGCCGACAGATCCGGCGCAGTGCAGTTCGTGTCGAACCGTTGGAGCCGCGCGTCCTGCTGGATGCAGGAGGGCTTGGCGATCCGGTGGAAACGGCGCTCGACCGTTCGGCTTGGCAGGACGTCGATGGGGCCGGCTCGTCGGGCCTTGCATGGATCGGTGTGGCGCTTGACGAGGCGAAGGCGGCGGATGTCGAGACTGCACTGGAAGCGTACCAGGAGCATTTGGCCGCTGGGAATTCTAGCGAGGCGTTCGAGGTCGCCCCACTCAAACTCCGGCTGGTCAATTTCGACCGCTTCGAGCGATCACTTCATCACGGCGACTTCGTTGGGCTCTACGATAACGTGATCGTCGGCACGTGGCGCAGCGAGACGCTTGTTGGCACCGACGAGCGGGACCTGATCCTTGGGCTGGGTGGCCATGACGTGCTCAAAGGCGTCGGCAACGACGATATCCTCATCGGCGGCACGGGCTACGACACGTTCGAAGGTGGCGCGGGCCATGATGTATTCCTCTTCACAGGAACCGGCACCGGCTACGATAGCTTCAACGGTGGCGATGGGCAGGATCGGGTCTTTGCCGCCATGCCCGATACCGAAATTGGTATCAACGGATATGCGAATGGCGTCGAGGCGTTTGAGGGCCCTGGCGATACCATTGTCCGTGACAGTTGGCGCAGCCGCACGTTGGACTTCAGCAACACGGAGCTTGTTGGCATCGCCGAAGTGGACGCCGGATCCGGCAACGACACAATCATCGCCTCGGACCTGAGCCCAGGGACGTACCGCGGCGGTTCGGGTTACGACACACTGGACGCCGGCACTCAGGACACGACATGGCTGTTCGCGGGCACTGGGAACAGCTACGACACGTTCCGCGATAACGGCGCCGCTACGGTGGTGGCGATGGCGGAATCGACGGGAGCGGTGATCGGGATCAACGGTTACACGAACGGCGTGGACGTTTTTCGAGGACACGCCGATGGCGACACTATCGTGCGCGACAGTTGGCGCAGCAAGACCTTGGACTTCAGTAGCACGCAGCTTATCGACATCGCCGAAGTAGACGCCGGTTCGGGCAACGATACGATCATCGCTTCGGATTTGACGCCGGGCGCGTACCGCGGCGGTTCGGGTTACGACACGCTGGACGCCGGAATTCAGGACACGACATGGCTGTTCGCGGGCGACGGAAGCAGCTACGACACGTTCCGCGACAACGGCGAGGCTACGGTAGTGGCGACGGCGGAATTGGAAGGCACGGTGATTGGGGTCAATGGTTATGTGAATGGTGTGGACATTTTCCAAGGGCACGAGTCCGGCGACACGGTGATCCGTGACAGTTGGCGCAGCAAGACCTTGGACTTCAGCAGCACGGAACTGGTCAACATAGCCGAAGTCGATGCCGGATCCGGTAACGACACGATCATGGCTTCGGACGTGAGCCCTGGTGTCTACCGCGGCGGATCGGGTTACGACACGCTGAACGCCGGTACCAAGGACACGACGTGGTTGTTCGCCGGTGACGGAAACGGCTACGACGTTTTTCAGGACAACGGCGCGTCGACCGTGATGGCGAAGGCCGAGTCGGCAGGCACGGTAATCGGGGTCAACGGTTATGCGAACGGCGTGGACATCTTCCAAGGGCATGCCAACGGCAAGACCGTTATCCGCGACAGTTGGCGCAGCAAGACCTTGGACTTCAGCAACACCGAACTGGTCGACATCGGCGAAGTCGACGCAGGATCCGGTAACGATACGGTCATCGCTTCAGACCTGAGCCCTGGAACGTATCGCGGCGGTTCTGGATACGACAACCTTTACGCCGGCGCTCGCGATACAACCTGGGTGTATGCGGGCGACAGAAACGGCTATGACAACTTGCGTGACAACGGCGCGGCGACCGTGGTGGCAAAGGCCGAGTCGAGAGACACGGTGGTTGGGATCGGCAGTTACGAAAACGGCGTGGATACGTTCCAGGGCCACGCCTCTGGCGATACCGTCGTCCGGAACAGTTGGCGCAGTGATACGCTGGATTTCAGTGAAACGGAACTGGTCGACATTGCTGAAGTCGATGCAGCATCTGGTAACGACACCGTCTTCGCTTCGAATCACTCCGCCGCTGAGTATCGCGGTGGCCCTGGCAACGATACGCTTATCGCGGGCTCACAGGCTACCACGTGGCTCTACGCGGGCGAGGGCGACGGCCTGGATTCGTTCGAGCACAACGGCAATGCGAAGGTCCGCGCGACGGTCGACAATTTACTGGCTCCAGGCGACGCGGCTCAAAGCACCACGAACACCGGCCTCGATCAACTGGTCGACATCATCATGGCCGATCCCGGGCTAGACCGGCGCGTGGATCCAGTCGAAATCGCCGAAGGTGCCGCAGCCGCCAATGCCATGAACCATATCATCCTGGCCGCCATCAATGCCACGGGCTTGGCCAACGACGACGAGATCAACACGGCGGACATGTATGACCTGAATGCTTGGATTCAGGCAAACCGCTACGAGCAGTGGGTCGCGCTTCACGGCGACGATGAAACCTACGAAGAAACAGGCTTCCACTTGGTCCAGAACGACGGCGCGACCACGTATCTATTTGGTGCCTACAACGCCGTGAACACCGTGGCCGACGGGTTGTATCACATGGGCTTCGATATCGTGGCGGGCCGCTTCTTGAACGAGGACGGCAACCGCAACGTCCGAGTCGAAATGGCCGCCCACTGGCTCGATACGCTGCTTCGCGAGGACCTGGCGAGCAGCGCGTTGCGCAACCCGGACGTGGATCCCTATACCGAAGCGACCACGGGAACCGGTCTGGATAGCTTGGTCGAGATCATCATGGCCGATCCGGGCTTAAACCAGAAGATCGCGACCAGTGAGATCATGGCCGGTGCGGAATATGCCAACGCCATGAACGGCATCATCATCGAGGCGATCAAGGCGACCGGCTTGGCCAACGATGGTGAAATCAACGCCGCCGATGTGCGCGACTTGAATGCATATATCCAGGCCAATCACTACGATCGGTGGGTCGAGCTTCACGGCGACGATGAAGACAATGGTGAAGAAACCGGTTTCCACCTGGTCCAAAACGACGGCGCAACGACGCGTCTGTACGACAGAAACGCCGTCAACACCGTGGCCGATGGGATTTACCATCTGGGATTCGACATCGTTGGCAATAATCTGCTGAACGAGGACGGGAACCGAAACGCTCGTGTCGAGACAATCGCTGCCTGGTTCACCAGTCTGCTGCGTGAGGATCTCGCCAGCGGCGAGCTGCGCAACCCGGACGTGAATCCCTATGCCGAAGGCACCACGGGTACGGGCCTCGACGATCTGGTCGGCATCATCACCAGCGATCTGGGGCTGAACCGAAGGATCCCAACCAGCGAGATCACCACGGCTGCCACGGCCGCCGACGCGATGAACCATATCATCGTCGCGGCCATCACAGCGACCGGGTTGGGCAACGATAGCGAGATCAATGCCGCGGACATGCGCGACTTGAACGCATGGATCCAGGCCAACCATTATGACGCATGGGTAGAACTGCACGGCGACGACGAAGGCGATGAAGAGACCGGTTTCCACCTGGTCCAAAACGACGGTGCCATATCGCGTCTGTTCGCAAACAATGCCGTCAACACGGTGGCCGATGGCCTTTACCACATCGGTTTCAACATCGTGGCGAACCGCTTCCTGAACGAGGACGGTAACCGCAACGTCAGCGTCGAAACGGCTGCTCTATGGCTCGATGAACTGCTCGAGGGCGACCTGGCCAGCGGTGCGCTGAATAATCCGGACGTCGCCCCCTATGCCGAAGGCACCACGGGCACGGGACTCGACAGCTTGGTCGATATCATCACCAGCGATCTGAGGCTGAATCTGAAGATCCCAACCAGTGAGATCACCGCCGGCGCTGAATACGCCGATGCGATGAATCACATTATTATCGGGGCGATCACAGCCACCGGCGTGGGCAACGACGGCGAAATCGACGTCTACGATATGTACGATATCAACGCCCATATCCAAGCCAGTCACTACAACGAATGGGTCGAGCTTCACGGCGACGATGAAGACGACGACGAGACCGGCTTCCACCTTGTGCAGAACGACGGCGCAATATCGCGTCGGTCTCTACCACATGGGCTTCGACATTGTGAGCGGCCGTTTCCTGAACGAAGACGGCAACAAGAACGTCAGCGTCCGAACGGCCGCGTTCTGGCTGGGTGATTTGCTGGAGGAGGATCTTGCGAGCGGCGGGCTCGTCAATCCAGATTTGGTGCCGGACCCTGCGGACATTACCGCTGCCGTAGTCCTCTCGGTTGACAGCGTGGTGATGGAGACGCCGGACGATTACGTCGAGGTGCCTCACTCGGACGAGTTGGCCCTGGCCAATGGTACGGTGGCAGTGAGCTTTAACGCCGACGATGTGTCGGGCCGCAAAACGCTATTCTCCAAGGACGCCAGCGGTTATGGCGACGGAGGGCATCTGACGGCGTTTGTCCGCAACGGACGCGTCGAGGTGCGATTGCAGAACACAGGCAAGTCGGCATGGCTGACCTCCAAATCACTGATCAAAGCCGGCGAGCCGCACCATGTGGCGGTGAGCTTTGGCGACGACGGCTTCCGCCTCTACGTGGACGGGAAGCTGGAGGCCGTGCGGTCTGATTTCATCACCGGCATCGACACAAACACGGAAAGCCTGGCGATCGGCGCCAACACGTGGGCCCGCTCGGATTACAGGCCGGATTGGACGGCGGACTACTTCGACGGCACAATCGAAGACTTCACCATCTACAATCGGGCCCAGAGCCGGCTAGAGATCGCGTCGATTGGCGGGGATGTAGCTGTTGCGGGACCAACCAATGGCACAACGGGAACGGGCTTGGACACGCTGGTCGATATCATCTTCACTGATTTGGGCCTATACCGTCGAGTTGACCCGGACGAAATCGCCGAAGGCGCTGCGGCCGCCGACGCCATGAACCACATTATCATTGATGCCATCATGGCGACGGGTTTGGGCAACGATGGCGAGATCAACGCCGCCGACATGCGCGATCTGAATGCGTGGATCCAGGCCAACCACTACGACAAGTGGGTCGAGCTTCATGGCGACGACGAAGCTAACGAAGAGACCGGGTTCCACTTGGTCCAAAACGACGGCGCCATAACGCGCCTGTTCGCGAACAATGCCGTCAACACCGTAGCCGACGGTCTGTACCATATCGGCTTCGACATCGTGGCAAACCGGTTCTTGAACGAGGACGGCAACAAAAACGTTAGCGTGGAAACGGCCGCCTGGTGGCTCGATGAACTGCTCGAAGACGATCTTGCCGATGGCACGTTCAGCAATCCGAACGTCGTCCCCTATGCCGAAGGTACCACGGGTACAGGCCTCGACAGCCTCGTCAACATCATCGTCGCTGATCTGGGCCTGAATCTGAGAATCCCGACCAGCGAGATCACCGCCGGCGCCGAGTATGCCGATGCGATGAACCGCATCATCATCGAGGCAATCACGGCAACAGGCTTGGCCAACGACGGCGATATCAACACCGCCGACGTACGCGACCTGAACGCCTACATCCAAGCCAACCATTACGAACGATGGGTTGAACTCCACGGCGATGACGAGGACGGTGAAGAAACCGGTTTCCACTTGGTCCAGAACGACGGCGCGATAACGCGACTGTACGCCACCAACGCGGTCAACACTGTGGCCGACGGCATCTACCATTTAGGCTTTGATATCGTGGGCAGCAACGCGCTGAACGAGGATGGCAACCGAAACGCCCGCGTCGAGACGCTCGCGTGGTGGCTGAACGACCTGCTTGCCGAGGATCTTGTCAGCGGCTCGCTGAACAATCCGGACGTGAATCCTTATGCCGAAGGCACGACGGGTACGGGCCTCGATTCGCTGGTCGAAACTGTCACAGTCGATCCGTATCTGAATTTGAGGATTGCGACCAGCGAGATCACCGCCGGCGCCCGCGCAGCCGATGCCATGAACCTCATCCTGATCGAGGCAATCAAGGCGACGGGCGTAGCCAACGACGGTGAAATCAATACTGCCGACGTGCGCGACCTGAACGCGTACATCCAGGCGAACCATTACGAGGAATGGGTCGAACTTCACGGCGACGACGAAGGCGACGAGGAGACCGGGTTCCACCTGGTCCAAAACGACGGCGCCATATCGCGGTTGTTCGACAACAACGCCGTGAACACCGTAGCCGACGGCATTTTCCATTTGGGCTTTGATATCGTGGGCAACAACGTGCTGAACGAGGATGGCAATCGAAACGTCCGCGTCGAGACGCTCGCTTGGTGGTTGAACGATTTACTTGCCGAGGATCTCGCCAACGGCTCGCTGAGCAATCCCGACGCAAACGCCTATGCCACAGGCACGACGGGTACGGGGCTTGACAAGCTGGTCGACCTTGTTGCTGCCGATCCCGAACTGAACCGCAGGATCTCGACCAGTGAGATCACCACTGGCGCACGTGCGGCCAATAGGATGAACGAAATCCTGATCGAAGCGATCGAGGCAACCGGCGCGGCGAAGGACGGCCAGTTTGACATGTACGACATGATCAACATCAACGTCTACATTCAGGCCAATCACGACGACGAGTGGGTGGAACTCCACGGGGACGACGAAGGAGACGAAGAGACCGGTTTCCACCTGGTTCAGAACGACGGTGCGACGACGCGCCTGTTCGGCGAAAACGCCGTCAACACCGTGGCCGATGGAATCTACCATATGGGCTTCGACATCGCGCGAGGCTCATTCGAGAACGAAGACGGCAACCGGAACCTCAGGCTGAGAACCGCGGCTCACTGGCTCAATCAGTTGCTCCGGGACGACCTTGACAACGGGACACTGGCCCGTCCCAACATCAGCCCTGAGCCATAGTTAGACTGTTTGACTTTGGTCCCCTCTCCCTCTGGGAGGTCGTCACTTCTTCCTGTTCAAAACCATGTAATCCAGGCCGAACAGATGGATGCCGACGCTGTGCGGAAGTTTCACGTTCGAATTGGAGCCGATCGCTTCGGCTCGAAGTATGTGCGTGCCCTTCGCGAGCGGGCACGCGTCGAAGGTAATCGGACGAGTTGGCTGGACGTTTGGACCAAACAGGTCGACAGGTTGGCCTAGTTTCTCTTCGTCCAAGTAGAGTTGGAAGACGCCGTAGTCAGCCGCCTTGGTCATGCGCAGCGTGATGGAATATCGGGCCGCTTCAGCAACGGCAAACTCGACCGCTATCGACTGGCCTTGCTTGCCATACGCCCAAACAAGGTGTTTTCCTCCGCTCCACTGGTACGATGAGTAGTGTGATAGATCTTGCTCCCAATGGCGGCCGCCGTCGCAACGAACGACCTCGAGGGATTCGCCTTCGATGACGCCCTCTTTGGGGAAGTCCGCCGCAGCGTTGAACGAAATCAGCGTCTGCTTGAACTTCTCGTTGGGGTGGAGCGCCGGCCCGTCCCCGTTGGGATAGTGCCAGGTGGATTCCCAGTAACGGCGATCAGTTTGGAACACGTCGATGTCATCGCGCCCCAGATCGAACGTCTCGGGTAGGACGCCGTACCGTTTCATTTCGCGAACATAGTACGGATGAGGTTTGAAGCCCGGCATGTCCCAGCGTTTGTTCTGTTCGAGACAGAGTCGGCCCATTTCGATATAGTTCAGGATCGCCCGGTAGTCAGGATCGGTCGTGCCCTGGAAGATCTCGACCGTCTCGCTGACCGGTTGGCCGTCGTTGCCGAGTTTCTGCATCCCCCGGCCGCCCGCCTTGCGCGCTAACGGCGCGAGCAGCATGGGTGACTTGTCCGGCCGGGTCAAGTTGTAGGCCAGATGCGTATTGCGGAGCCCGTTCTTGTTGTCGCCAGCGATGCTATAGCTTTCCAGGGCTGGCAGGCTGGTGTGGCATTTCGCACAACGTCGCTCGTGCGCGGCCTGTGCTTCTCGTCGGGCGGCCCCATAGCCGGGAGGCAAGTTGTCGGGTCGAACCATCCCCGTTCCCAATGCGGCGTATGTTCCCGGATAGGGAGCCCCCGCGTGAATCCAATTCCGGATCATCTCGATCTGGGATCCAGATAGCTTCACCCCGTAATGCGTACCGTCGAGCGTCGTCATTAGCCGGCTCGCACTGTCACCGACCGCGCGTGGAGCCGTATTGCCGCGCAAGTTCCGTCCGTCTGACACGAGACGCCGCGAGGTCAGCGTGAAGTAGCTCACCGAATAGACGCTTCCGTGATCGCCGTTCAGCAGCACTCGCCCTTCAGGTTCGTCCGGGTTGTGGCACTTGACGCAATGCGCGTCGAGTATCGGCTGTATGTGGCGGGGAAAATCGATCATGTACGGAACGCCAGGCACGGGCGAAATCGGACTCGGTTCGCGCTGCATGGCCATGCGATTGGCCGCAGGCGCGTGTTGGTTCGAATTCACCCGCTTTTCGTGGCAACCGACGCAGCCAAGCACTTCGCCGGGCATGACGGTCAGGAAACTGTGCATTCTTTTGACGGCAGCGTTGTTCTCGTCTAACGCGATGAAAAACAACGGCCGGTTCGCCGGAAGCTCGAAGTGGGCGGAACCGTCGCGTTCCACGGGAACCGTGCCCAGGATGCGCTCGAGCGTGAATGTCCCGCCATGGCTGATGGGAATGAAATCGTGCATGCCCCTGGCATAGTTCAGCGGCTTGGGCAGGGTTTCCAGGACCAACAGCTTTTTGATCTGGCCCGTCTCGACGCCTTCCAGGTTTCGGCCGACGTAAACGTTGTCGAGAACCAAAGTGCCCGTGGCCTTCGAAAAGTCGATGTGTGACGGAATGATCCGTTCACGGGGACGCTTGATTAAGGGGCGCGGTTCGTGCATCGTACCCTCGAAGGTGAATAGACGCGATGCGCGCCCCGAACTGTCCAACACGTCGATTCCGTTGTCCGTCGCCGCGATGAAGCAATCCTCGGAGATCGGATACGGATCGCGGTACTCCGTGGAAGTGACCCGCTGTCTAGCGGACAAGTCGTCCGGTCCGTGCTTCTCGCTCACTATTGACACGAACCCCGCGTGCTCGCGTTTTCCGTGGCCGGGCGAGTCGATGAACAAGACCTTGTCGGTGCCGGGGATCGGCTTTGCGTCGATGAACAATCCGGTGGGACGCATGTTCCCAAAGTAGACCGTCTGGTTCGTGCCGTCGGGGTTACAGGTCCACAGATGATGAAATTCCACCTGCGACCGGTCGACGTACTCCCATCGCGTGTAGATAATCCGTCCGTCCGGCAGGACCCACGGCGTGTTGTCCATCTCGACATTCGCCGAAAGCGGGCGAATGTTCTTGCCGTCCCCATCGCACCGATGCAGCGTGGCCACATGCACCTGCCAGCACTGGACCCATCGTTTCGAACGACTCGATACGAACACGATCCCGCCATCCGGCAGATAGCAGGGCTCGATGTCGTCGTAGATGCCGTCAGTCAGTTGCTTCAGGCCGGTGCCGTCGACATTGATCTCGTACAGGTGAAACTGCTCGGTTCCACCCTTGCGATAGGAGAAGAGGATCTTCTGGCCATCGTAATAGACTTGCGGATCCCGGACGGCACCATCCCGATCCTCCAAAAGTGTCGTGACCTGACTGGTCTTCACATCCAATTTGAGAAGTCGGCCATTGCGCCCGTAAATCGCGTTGTGAGGGCCGTCGTGATAGTATCCGAAATTGCCATACCAATGCCCATCGGGCCCAAATGATCGCTCGGCAAAGACGATCTCTCGCACACCGTGAGCCAGCAACGTTTCGGCCGCTGATGGTTCTGCACCGGCGGGCGTGCTTTGGCACGCGGCGAACACCAGTATCAAACAAAGAAGCTTCCCTGGCATGAAAACTCCGTTTGGCGAGGCAGGCTCGTCGACCAACGGTTCCACTGTGGCATGGTCTTTAAGGCGAATCAAGAAGACTCTTTCGCACCAGCCGGGCGCCGAGTTGCCTTCCAACCCGCCTGCATCTGTTCTCTGAGTTTTTCGATCAGAGCCGTATTCTCGGGACGGCCGGCAATGTTCTCGTTTTCCTGCGGATCGTTCTCGTGATCATACAACTCGACGGCGGCCTCATTGCCATCCCGTCTGAGCCATTGGGTGAAGCGATAACGATCCGTGCGCATGGAGTATCCCATGACTTGGCCACCGCGGGGGTATTGGCTGAAAGCGGCCGTTTTCCATGCCAGTTCTGGTGAATCGAGCAGCGGCACAAAACTCGTGCCCTCCAAGTGCGACGGTAGCGGAAGCCCGGCCAACTCGCACAGCGTCGGATAGATGTCCACGAACTCGACGAGCGCGCGAGTATGGCTGCCAAGCGATTTCTGTCGCGGTGCGGTACAGATCAATGGAACGTGGGCATCGTTTTCGAAGTTGGTGTGTTTGCACCACCCTCCGTGTTCGCCCAGTTTCCAACCGTGATCGCCCCAGAGCACGATTGCCGTGCGATCACGCAGTTGCAGGCGGTCAAGCTCCTCCAGCACACGCCCGACCTGCGCATCAATGTAGCTGACGCAGGCATAGTAGCCGTGTTTGAGCAACCGCGCCTTTTCGTCCGACAGCGGACCGGATTTGGGAATATCTTCATAGGCTCGCAATTCACCCCAGTTGGTGAGAGCAAGTTTCGGGGCGTCCTTCGGTGCAAATGGATTCGGCGACGCGGGAATCTCTTCGCGGCGGTACAAATCCCAATACTTCTTGGGCGCAATGAACGGCAGATGCGGTTTGAGGAATCCCACGGCAACGAAGAACGGCTTCTCCCCTTCCTTCGCCTTGCGCAGCATGTCGATGGCCGCATCGGCGATGGCGCCGTCCGAATACGTGTTATCAGGCACATCGGCACATTCGTACGAGGGGCCGGTCATGGCGTTGTAGAGTTGACTGGGCGTGGCGAACTTCTTGCCGGCCGCCGCGGCTCGCTTGCGGGCAACCAGTTTCTTGTTCTCTTCCAGCGCGTACATCGCTCGATACGCTTTGCGTGGCGGTTCAGACCACGAAGCCGCATCGTCCAACCCACCGTGATAGATCTTTCCCACGCTCTGGGTGAAATAGCCATGGTCCTTGAAGTGCTGAGGTAGCGTGACTACGTCGGGCACGGTATCACGAAAGTGCGTGGTCAAATTGAAAACGCGCGTGGAATCGGGACGAAGTCCCGTCATCAGGCTGGTGCGCGATGGCGAGCAAACGGCCTGCTGGCAGTAAGCTCGCTCGAAAACCGTGCCGCGCGCCGCCAAGCGATCAACGTTGGGCGACCGGATGCCTTGGACCCCATGACATCCCAGTTCCGTTCGAAGGTCGTCCACCGCGATGAACAGCACGCTCACGCGAGGTTCGGTGTTCTCGGCCGCCAAGGCCGACGAGCTACATCCGAGCGATAAGAGGGTAATCGCTAGGCAATTCAGTGTGTATCTCATGGGAGTTCCTTTTCATCCATTGGCACTGCTGCTTGCATCTGGGCAATACACGGTGCATCATTGCCAATTGGCGAGGGCTCTACAACCGGGAGCGAGCAGAGGATGACTATGTACAGCACGCATTGGATCTTGAGAGTGTGGCTTGTTGTTGTATGTGTATGCGCCAATCCGATTGCTGGGGAGGCAGCCGAGGACGAGGCGCGGACTCTGGAACTTGCCCGACAAGCTGCCGCTGCCGGACGTTTCAGCGAAGCGGAGACGCTGCTTCGCGAGAAGATCGCCGATCCCGATGCACCGGTAATGGACCAGTCCGCCGTGCAACTGGAGATTCTACGAAGGATTCGGTTGGACTACTCGCTGACGGAGGAACAACTGCTACGACAATTGCGCGAGAGCATCTCGGACGTCACAGCTGAGGAGATCGAAGGCTGGCGGCAGCAGGGCGTTTTGCAGCATCGTGTGATCGACGGCGAAGTATGCTATTTCAAACGAGCAGCGGGCAATTTGTTTCGCGCTTGTCCTGCGGCCAGTGCCCGTCGACCGGCACGCGTCACGTCGGCTGGGACGCGGTTCGATTTGCCCGCACACCTGGCGCAACTTGTTGCGGAAGCGGAGCGGACCGGCCAGACGCAGATTCACCCCGTCAAGCATCGCGTTCGCTATTCACTGCGTGCGAAGGAAGGGCACGCGAGATTACGAAAGGGCGCGGTGGTGCGATGCTGGCTACCGTTCCCGCAAGAGTATCGGCAACAGACCCAAGTCAAGCTGCTGTCATCGGAGCCCGCGTCGGCCGTCGTGTCGCCGGATGGCCACCCGCACCGGACGGTCTACTTCGAGCAAACGGTTGACGATCCGTCAACTCCGCCAGCGTTCGCGGCCGAGTTTGAATTTGTAACAGCTGCCTACGTGCCGCAACTACATCCGGGCAAAGTGAAACCATACGACACGACGGGCGAGCTGTATCGCGAGTACACGGCCGAGCGTTCACCGCACATCGTATTCACACCGGAGGTGAAGAAGCTGGTCATGGAGATTGTCGGCGATGAGACAAACCCGTTGGTGAAGGCGCGGCGCATCTTTCGTTGGGTATCGAACGAAATCCGCTGGTGTTCGGAGATGGAGTACAGCACGATCGAAAACCTCTCAGCGAAAGGAATCGAGGCTCGAGAGGGTGACTGTGGCGTGCAGGGATTGGTCTTCATCACGCTATGCCGAGCGGCGGAGGTGCCAGCCCGTTGGCAGTCTGGCTGGCAGTCGCGGCCGAACCAACGAAACATGCACGACTGGTCGGAATTCTATATCGAGCCGTGGGGCTGGTTGCCGGCGGACGCGTCGTACGGTTTGCAGCAGCACGCGGACTCGCGCGTACGCGACTTCTATTGCGGGCACCTGGATCCGTACCGCCTGATCGTCAACCTCGACTACGGTCGCCCGTTGCATCCGGCCAAGCAGAGCTTTCGCAGCGAGCCCAATGACTTTCAGCGAGGCGAGATCGAGATTGACGGACACAACCTGTATTTCGACGAATGGAGTTGGGATATCGACGTGCGCACGATGCCACTGGAGGGTGGGTACGCGAGCGTCGAGGAGGCTCTTGATGCGGTTGTGCCTGAACAACTACGTGCTGGCAAGATTTCGGGCGCGGTGATCGCGGTGGGCCGTCGGTCGGAGACACGCTATGACACCAGCAGTGGCACAGCCTACGTGAACGACTACGAGACCTGGGAAAAGGCGTACGGGATGATGCAGTTTGAACCGCAACCAGTGCCGATGCGAACGGACGCCATTTTTGACATGGCCTCCATGACGAAGCCGATCGCGACGGGCACGAGCTTGATGAAACTCGTCGAGCAGGGTCGTTTGTCCCTGGACGACCCTGTCGGCAAATACCTGCCGGAGTTCAACACAGACGAAAGGAAGAAGAAAGTCACCATCCGCCACTTGATGACACACATGTCGGGCATGTCGCCCTATGTGGGCGCGGCCGGACAAAAGGTGATCAAGGACCGGGCGGGAGAATTTCCGTGCCCGGCCGCGACGCGCGAGTACATTCGCAAATTGCCGCTGGCGTCCGAGCCAGGCGAGAAGATGGTCTACAGTTGTTTGAATGCCATCCTTTGCGCCGAGGTGCTGAAGGTCGTCGCAGAGCAACCACTGGACTGCTTCGCAGCAGAGCACATCTTCAAGCCGCTGAAAATGGACTCAAGCGGATTCAACCCGCCCAAGAACGAACGCACACGGTGCGTGCCAAGTGAACGAGCCGCGCACGGGTGCGGCGCGGGCGGATTCTTGCAGGGCCAAGTACATGATCCGCTGGCGGCGATGCAGGATGGCGTTTCGGGCAATGCAGGGTTGTTCAGCACCGTGGCGGACCTGCACCACTTTGCGCAGATGATGCTCAACCGAGGGACGCTGGACGGTGTGCGCATTCTGAAAGAGCAGACAATTCGTGACATGACGCGCGTGCAAAACCCCGGCGCCGTAAACAAGTATGGAAAGCCGGACCGCCGCGGTTTGCTTTGGGATCTGTATGTCCCGGATCCCGACGACACCGGCGTGGATGCGTTGTTTGCCTATGGGCATACCGGATACACCGGTACCGCGATTCGCATGTATCCCGAACAAGGCGTCTACATCATTGCGCTGGCCAACCGAGTACATCCCGATGACACCGGCAAGGTTGGAGCACTACGACGAGCGGTTTGGGAGACGGTCGGCGCGGTGTTGATGGACTGCCCGGCGCCGTAACGCCTCAACGAAGTAAGATGGCTTGCCAATCCAGTTAACTTCTCTGCAACGTGACACAAGGAGTTGATCCATGCCTAGAAGGCATCGCGAGTTGACCGTCCTGTTTCTCATTTTCCTGACGCCCGTGCTTTCACCGGCTGCGGATCAGGCCCAAAAGAAGATCTCGCTTGAGGATTTCATCCGGGCCAATGTCGCTTCGAAGAGGGAAAT